>JBGOYP010000373.1:0-2939 GCA_041479785.1 Candidatus Aminicenantia bacterium
AGCCCTTTAATACGGTGACAGATATGCCATTTCACTAATTAAATAAGTGAAATGGCATATCTGTCACCAAATTAAATTCCAAATTAAATTGTATTAAAAACTCGTGTTGAACACGGGCAGGACTTTCAGTCCGGCCGGATTGTCGCGGACGATATTAACGATGCCGAGCTGAACGCCCTTCACGCTTCGCGCATAGTTGACGATGCCGATCGTCAGCCCGGTTACGGAACCGCGGATATAATTAAACGGGCTCGCCGCGATGCCGATCATCCGGCCGTCCGTCGTGACATGGACCATCGCCCCGGCCAGGGCGATTCCCTTAATGGCTTCGCCGCCCACGGCCCCGCCCGCGATCGCGATTCCGCGGACCTCCGGCGCTCCGGCCGCGATACCGCAAAGGGTCAGCCCCGTCAGGGCGTCACCCGCGCCGGCGGCGATTCCCGCGATAGTAAGCCCCGTAAGCCGATGTCCGCAGCCCACGGCGATTCCGGCGATATTGATGCCGGTCATATTTTCTCCGGCGCCGGCCGCCAAGCCGCCGACCGTGATCCCTGCAACGTTCCCGCCCGCTCCGAGTCCGATCCCGCCGAAATTGACTCCGGCCATGTTCTTACCGGCCCCGACACCCACCCCGCCGAGATTGAACCCGACAAGGTTATCGCCGCACCCGACGCCGAGGCCGCCGATATTGATCCCAGCGAGGTTACGGCCCGCGCCAACACCTAAGCCGCCGAGATTAATGCCGACGACGTCTCCGCCGGACCCGACCCCCAGCCCGCCGATCGAGATCCCGGCCACGCTCTTCATCCCGGCAACGCCTAATAACCCGAGTTGAACGCCCCGCACGTGACCGCCTCCGGGGATTGTCCCGAGCGAAAGTCCTTCGATGACGGACTCTTCGTTGTCTTTCTTGGGCTGCCAGAACGTGACGTTGACGCCCCGGATGCGAATGACCCCGCTGTCCTGGAAATTGAACCGCAACCCGTTGAATTCTTTAGAATTGCCGAAACTGAGCCCCCATTTTTTAGCGGGGATGTCCAGGCTCTGGCCCTGGGCGACCCCCGAACCGAAGGCGATGAGAATCAGGGCCGTGATGAGGGTTTTATTGCGCATTCTCTGCTCCTTGTCGAAATGCTGTCATCGCGAGGCTCTGGCCGTGCGGACTAGCCTGTCGTTGCGAGCCCTTGGCGTGGCAACCCCCTCTTCTCTGCAAGCCTAAGTCGTGTCGGTCGCTTAAAAAGAGGAGATTGCCACGTCGCAAAGCCTCCTCGCAACGACATCGTATAATAATCCGCATCCATAATAAAAAGACGAAAATCGGATAAAAAAGGTTCCTCTGCCCTGGGAAACGGGCCCCGGCAGTGATAAAATTGGGGTTCGGGAAGAGGATTCTGACATGAAAGCGATGGTCTTGAATAAGCTCGGGCCGGTCGGGCTCGCGAGCGCGCCTCTCGAACTCGCAGACATCCCGATGCCGGAGCCGCGGCCCGGCGAGGTCCGGATCCGGGTCAGCGCCTGCGGCGTCTGCCATACCGAACTCGACGAAATCGAAGGCCGGACGCCCCCGCCGCGCCTGCCCATCGTCCCCGGCCATCAGGTCGTCGGACGCGTCGAAAAGGCCGGGGCGGGCGCGACGCACGTCAAACCGGGCGACCGCGTCGGCGTCGCCTGGATATTCTCCGCCTGCGGCCGATGCGCATATTGCCTGTCCGACCGGGAAAACCTCTGCCCCGAGTTCAAAGCGACGGGCCGCGACGTGAACGGCGGATACGCCGAATACATGACCGTCCCCGCGGAATTTGTCTATCCGATCCCGGGCGAGCTTTCCGATGTCGAAGCCGCTCCCCTCCTATGCGCGGGCGCGGTCGGCTATCGTTCTCTTCGCCTCTCCGGGCTCAGCGACGGCCAAAATCTCGGGTTGACCGGGTTCGGCGCGTCCGGCCACCTTGTTTTGAAAATGGTCCGCCACACGCGGCCGGCCGCCCGGGTCTTCGTCTTCGCCCGGAGCGAACGCGAGCGCGCTTTCGCCCGCGAGCTCGGCGCCGACTGGGCGGGCGACACCGCAGAACCGGCCCCGCGTAAGCTCGACACGGTCATCGACACGACGCCCGTCTGGAAACCGGTCCTGGACGCGTTGCGCAACCTCGTCCCGGGCGGCCGGCTGGTCGTCAACGCCATCCGCAAAGAAGACCTCGACAAGCCCGCCCTTCTCGGCCTCGATTACGCCGCGCACCTCTGGATGGAAAAGGACGTCAAGACCGTGGCCAACGTCACGCGGCGGGACGTTCGGGAATTCCTGGCCCTGGCCGCGGAGATGAAAATCAAGCCCGAAGTCCAGCTCTACAGCCTCGAAGACGCGAACACGCCCCTCATCGAACTCAAGGCCCGGACGATCCGCGGGGCGAAAGTCCTGACGATCGCATGACCGAATTCGACCTCCTCAAAAAAGCGCTGGCGCTGCCGAAGCCGGGCTTGGCCGTCCAGCAACGGATGTCCCCCTATCCCCGGCCGCCGCACCCGGCGCACACGGAATTCGAACATTCTTGCGTCAAGGCCGGCGTTCTCGTTCTGCTCTATGAGCGGCAAGGAACGACTTTCCTTCCCCTCATCCGGCGGACGGACACGGTCGTCCACCATAGGAGCCAGATCGGGTTTCCGGGAGGGCAGATTGAGGCCGGCGAGAACGCGGCGCAGGCGGCCCTTCGGGAGACTTGGGAAGAGCTGGGCCTCGGCCGCGAAAAAATCGACCTCATCGGCGAGCTCACCCCGCTTTACGTTCCGCCCAGCAATTTCTGCATATATCCGGCGGTCGGGCGGCTCGCCGGCGTTCCGGCCTTCCGGCCCGACCCGGCCGAAGTGGCCGAGGTCATCGAGGTCCCGCTGGACGAGCTCGCGGACCCCGCGGCGCGCCGCGAGGAGAGATGGACGATCCGCGGCGA
>JBGOYP010000374.1:0-2939 GCA_041479785.1 Candidatus Aminicenantia bacterium
GTCCGAATCGGGTGACCGGCCGGATAAAAAAACGGTCGAACGCGTAAAGGACGTTTTTTTATTTTTCAGCCATACCCTCTCCGCCATGAAACTTTTTCCCGACAGCAATGCCTCCGTGGTCGGCTTTCGCGACGACCTGTTCAACCGGTTGACGGACCTTCTTGACCGGCTGACCGAACTGGACATCGATATCGAGGAATCGTCTTTCTTTTTTGAAGGCGAAGCCGTGTCTCTAGAGGTCAATATCGCCAAGAGCCTGCCGTACCTTTTTTTCAAGGACGGGATGCAAAAGCTCATCTTTCTCCGCGGCTTGGACAAGGATGAGCTCCAGGAATTCCTGAATGTGGTCAAAACGAATGCGCTGCTGCCGATGGACGTCAGTGATATCGTCGACTCTTTATGGGAACGGGATTTCGAGCACATCCGCTACATCGCGCCGGATGAGTTTCTGGAATCGAAGATCGGCGGTCGGGATGGAACGCCGGTCCTCCGGGTCGACACGAGCGGCCTCTATGAAGGGCGGGTCGACCTGACGCCGGACGACCGGCTCGATGTCGAAAAAAGAAAGCGGACCTTGGTCCAGAACGGGCCGGACGGTATCTTCGAATACTCCGGCCTCGTCGCCGCCGTCGATAAAGACGACCTCGAACAACTCGATGCTCTCCTCAGCGCCGAGCGACAACTGTCCAAGGAGGATGACTTCCTGGATACGATGTTCGAGTTGATCTATCTCGAGGACCGGCCCGGGCCGTTCGCGGAGATTCTCGGCTTTCTGGACCGCCACCATAACACGATCGTCCAGAACGCGGATTTCTCCGGGGCGGTCCGGTTCTTGACCCATATGGAGGAGCTCCATCGGATTCTCGCCGGCCCGGCTCCGGAACGCGCCTCGGCGATCGAACGCCTGGTCGGAGAGGTCAGGGACCGAACCGACATGGACGAACTACGGACCCTGGTCCGCAACGGCCAGGTCAAGGACATCCCGGCCTTTTTTGAATATTTAAAAAAAATCGGACCGAGAAGCCTTCCCTTGGCGGCGGAGCTGTTCGACGAGCTCTCGAGCCCGGAAAACCGGGCGGTCGTTTTTCGCTTCCTCGAGGATATGGCGAAGCTCGACCCGCGTCCGCTGGTTCCTTTGGCCCAGGACCGGAAATCCACTCTAACGAAGGCGATCATTGATATCCTCGGCCGGTTGCCCGACCGGCGGTCGGTCCCTCTCCTGGCGACGTTTATGAATTATGAAAACCGAGAGATCCGCCGCCACGCGGTCCAGACGTTAGCGTCGTTTTCGAGCGACCTCGCCGCCAAAGTCGTCCTGAATTTCTTGCGCGATCCCGACGAAGGCGTCCGAATCGCCGCGACCCGGAATATCCGGCTATCGCCCCGTGATGAAGACCTAACCTCCCAGGTGATCAAGATCGCTTCGGAGAAGGGCTTTACCGACAAAAGCGAGGCCGAGACATCGGAAGTCTTGAACCTTCTGGGCCGAAGCCGGACGGACACGGCCCTCGGCTACTTGAAATCCCTTCTGGAGAGAGGCGGATTGCGGGGGCGGCAAAAAGCGATGGGCGTGCGTCTATGCGCCGCCCGGGCGTTGGCCGTCATGGGAACGCCCCAAGCCATCGACGCTCTTCGCGCGGGAGCGCGCAGCCCGCACAAGGCTCTCCGCGAGGCCTGCGAGAGAGCCTTGAGGGATGTCGAACGCGGCCCGACGAGCGCGGAGCCCGGACCCGGGGTCGGAGGGGAAATTGGCTGATCTCGAGAAGACCCTCACCCATAAAGAAGCCTTAGAGGTCCTCGTCCGATTATTCGTGATCCTCAAACTCGCCAAGGTCTTTAAACCGAATAACGACAATTTTCAGGACCAACTTCGGGCCTTGAACGGCTTGCTTCAAAAAAAACTTCAGATGGATGGCGAAGTCCGGATCCGGTTCGTCCAGAATTATTTCTTCCTCGGCCGCCTCAGGTTAAAATTTGATTTTTCCAATTATCACGTCTACAAGTATTTCCTCGGCGAATTCCGGGAGCGCGAACTCGGAGTCCTCCTGTTTGCACAAGGACTCGGCCTTGACGAACTCACCCGGTTCGTCCTCTTTCTGGCCAAGTCCGAAGCTTCCCAAGAGGACCGGTTTGCGCGGTTTTCCGAGGAATTCCAGGCGGCCGGCTTCCCCCATATCGAAGTGGAGAACATCGAAGTCGCCGAAGACGAAAAAACGAGGCGACGGAACGCCGCTAAAATGTATTTCATGGGCATCCGTCACCTGCACGAGGTCTTCGAGAACGCCGCGGCCTTCCGGACCTTCCACGTTACCAAACGATGGATCCAG
Source organism: Candidatus Aminicenantia bacterium (assembly GCA_041479785.1). Taxonomy (GTDB): domain Bacteria; phylum Acidobacteriota; class Aminicenantia; order Aminicenantales; family UBA4085; genus JBGOYP01. Next base: position 2,328 of record JBGOYP010000374.1, read on the forward strand.
GCCATGTTCAACCATCTCTCCGTCGACGAGGCGTTCGTCTACGGCCTGACCAATATCAAGAATTTCGACGAATACACCCTTAACCATTCGGTCAATGTCTGCGTCCTGTCCGTCGCCCTCGGCCGGCGGCTCGGCCTGTCCCGTCGCGACCTGGCCGAGCTCGGCGTCAGCGCTTTCTTCCATGATTTCGGGAAACTGGACATCCCCCAGGAAATCCTGAATAAGCCGGCCGCATTAAGCCCCGAAGAGCGGGCCGTCATGGAAAAGCACGCTCCCCTCGGGGCCGAAAAACTGATCGAGATCCAGAAGTCGCGAAATATCCCGCTCGCGGCCATTCAGGTCGCCCTCGAACACCATCTCAAACCCGACCTTTCGGGCTACCCGTTCATCCAGAGGAAAAAAAGCTTGAGCCTCTCAAGCAAGATCGTCAAGATCGTGGATTATTTCGATGCCATCACCACGAAACGGGTTTATCGGCCCACAGCCATGACCCGGGAGCACGCGCTGAGCCTCATGCTTGAAAAAAGTGGGATTGAATTCGACCCCCTGATCCTCAAGGCGTTCATCGCCATGGTCGGCATCTGCCCGATCGGCTCGCTCGTCGCCTTGAAC
>JBGOYP010000375.1:0-2906 GCA_041479785.1 Candidatus Aminicenantia bacterium
CGCTTAAGCTCGTCCTCGGCCTTGTATAAGAAACTCGAGTCGTTGGAGAAGCCGCTGTCGATCTCCAGAATAAACGAAAACCCATACCATGCCCGTGCTTCAGCGAACCTAGGGTCATTTTCCAGGGCCCGTTCCAGCATCGCCCTCGCCCTCTGAAGGTCGAATTGGTGGGCGAGGAACATCATCGCTTTTTCGAAATATTCGTTGGCCTCAGGAATCGGCGAAGCGCGGCCGCCCGTGCTGACGGTTGTTGGGTCCCCTCCCGTTTTTTGCGGAAGGCTTCGTTTTGAGACGAACGTCCATATCATGACAAGCGCTGCCATCACGGCCGCAGCCAAGAGAGTCCCGGTCCTCAACCTGCGCTGGCCCCTTGAACCGGGGGCGGCCAGGCCGGCGACGTCAGCGGCCGCGATGGCCTCAAGGGCCGCCCGGATTTCGCTCGCGTGCTGGAATCGACTCTCCGGATCCTTCTCCAGGCACTTCATGACGACGGCGCTCAGGCCGGCCGGCACGCGGGAGGGGAGCGAAGCCGGCCTATCGCGCAAGATGGCGGAGGTGAGCTCGAAAGCGGTCTGTCCGTCGAACGGCAGCTTCCCCGCGGTCATCTCGTACAGCATGACCCCCAAAGACCATATGTCGCTCCGGGCATTTGCCGGTTTTCCTTGAAAAACTTCGGGCGCCGAGTAAGGCATCGTGCCCACGAAGGATCCCGCCTCGGTCATGGACATTTTAGAATGTCCTGCTTCTCCCGGCGCTTTATTCTCCAGACGCTTCGCCAGGCCGAAGTCCAGGATCTTTGTCCCTCTCTCAGGCGTAATGATCACATTGGCCGTCTTCAGGTCGCGATGAATGATCCCGTGCTCATGGGCATATTGAAGCGCCCCGGCGATCTGAATTCCATAGGACACGACATCCTTCAGCGGAATGGATTCGGACCGTGTTATCTCGCCTAAAGAGCGCCCTGCGACGTACTCCATGGCGATGTAGGGCGTTCCCCCTTCCTCGCCGATTTCATAGATCGTACAGATATGAGGATGGTTAAGAGCTGAGGCCGTCTGTGCTTCTCGGAGGAACCGTTTCTCATAGTCAGGCTCTCCGAGCAGGAGGGAAGACATGAATTTTATGGCGATCGTCCGCTTGAGCTTGGCGTCCTCGGCTTTGTAGACCACTCCCATGCCGCCCCGGCCAAGCTCTTCGATAATATCGTACTTTCCGGCGATCAGGCTTCCCTTGGCGAATCCCGTAGCCTGTTTTTGGATCGTTCGTGTAAAGGAAAATGGCATATCGGCTCATCCCCTCGCGTGGATGCGAAGAGAATATCAACAAACATTAATAGAGTCAATTTCGGATGCGGTAATATTTATACGGCCGCGCGTCGATGTCAAGAAACTCTAAACCTGATTTTCCCGAATCCTGCCCGCATTACGATTTTTCTTTATTTTTGGAAATTCGTTGAATTATAATGCCGGACGAATGGAGGGCGGCCCATGAGCAGACGAACGATCATCACCGGAACGGGGCACTATCTTCCGCCTAACGTGGTCTCGAACTTCGACCTCGAAAAAGTGATCAACACCTCCGACGAATGGATCCGGCAAAGGTCCGGAATCGTCACCCGTCACTACGCCGACGCCGGCGTCGGCAGTTCCGACCTCGGCGTCGAAGCCGCCCGCCGGGCCATCGAAGCGGCCGGATGTCCGCCTTCGGACATCGACTTCATCGTCGCCGCGACGATCTCTCCCGACCACTATTTCCCCGGCATCGGCGTGATGATCCAGGCCAAGCTCGGCCTGGGGACAATCGGCGCCCTCGACGTCCGCAATCAATGCAGCGGGTTCATCTTCGCCCTCTCGGCGGCCGACCAGTACATCCGGGCCGGTACCTATAAAAAGATCCTCGTCGTCGCCGCCGAAGTCCAATCGCACAACCTGGATTACTCGGACGAAGGACGCGACATGGCCGTGCTGTTCGGAGACGGCGCCGGGGCGGTCATCTGTGAACCCTCGGAATCCGGCGATGGACGCGGGATCCTGTCCACGCATCTTTTCGGCGACGGGCGATTCTTTAAAGCACTTTGGATGGAGCATCCCAGCTCGGCGCGGAAGCCGACGATCGCCAAAGAGCTCTTCGACCAGGGCGGATTCTTCCCGCACATGGACGGTAAGCGCGTCTTCATGAACGCGTCCGAACGGATGCCCGAGGCCGTCCAGGCCGCGTTGGCGGCCAATGGGCTGACGATCGACGACGTTACGCTGCTCATCCCGCACCAGGCCAACGACCGCATCTCGCAAATGGTGGCCCACAAGCTCCGCCTCGCGCCCGAAAAGGTCGCCCGCAATATCGACCGCACCGGAAACACGACGGCCGCGTCCATTCCCATCGCCCTCGACGAAGCGGTCCGGAGCGGACGCGTGAAACGCGGCGACCTCGTCGTCCTGACCGCGTTCGGGTCCGGTTTCACGTGGGCGTCGGCCGCCATCCGCTGGTGAGGTCCGGGTCGCCGCTCGAGCGTTGGGCTATCCCTATCTCTTGTCGCGATTGGCACAAATATTGCTTGTTATTTCCTCGAGGGAAGCTCGTGACGGTCCTTCCGGGAAACGGGTTTTGCGGCCGGCGGCGAATTTTCCAGAGGGGAATTGCGTCCGGCGAGAAATCTGTGTTAGCATACGTCTTTCAATCGAAGGAATGGATATAAAAAAGCTTTACAAGAGGAGGAGCCTGATATGATTAAGAAGTGGATCACCGTCGTCCTCGGCGTATTCCTCGTCGGAGGGTTCGGTTGGCTACTGTCCCAACAAAACGCGGATGACGCCAAGTTCGCGAAGACGGTCGACGGATATCTCGACGCCTACTGGAAGTTCTACCCCACCGCCGCGACGCTGGCCGGCTTTTACAAATACAACGAC
>JBGOYP010000376.1:0-2902 GCA_041479785.1 Candidatus Aminicenantia bacterium
ACGAAGGCCGGGTCAAAGTCGTCCTCGTCATTCCCGACGGCCTAGCCCGCGACGCGGAAAAAAACGTCGTCCTCCCGCCCATTCAACTCCTCGTCGACGGGAGCAACAACAACGTCGCCTTGATCGCGCTCGGCCATATCTCGCGGCTCATCCAAGATTACGCTCTGGACGTCATCTCCGACCGGATGAACCGAGGAGCCGCCCTTCAGGGAACGCGGCTGCCTTCCGTCGACCCGGAAATACGGATCTGGTATAACCCCGAGCTCCGGAGCACGAATTTCATCGTTCCGGGGCTCATCGCCGTCGTCATGATGATCGTGACGACCCTTCTGACCGCACTCACGATTTCCCGGGAATGGGAAAACGGGACTATGGAACAACTGATCGCCGGACCGGTCCGGCCGCACGAAATCGTCATCGGCAAGCTCGTCCCCTACTTCGTGCTGGGGATCGCCCAGGTCGTCCTGGTCGTCGCAGCCGGGACGCTTCTATTCAAAGTCCCGTTCACGGGCAGCTGGTTGTGCCTGTTCACGGCCTCGGCCGTCTTTCTGTTCAGCGGCCTGTGCATCGGCCTGCTGCTTTCGATCGTTGCCAAGTCCCAGCAATTGGCCTTTATGCTCTCCGCCCTGACAACGATGCTGCCGTCGTTTATCCTCTCCGGGTTCGTCTTCCCGATCTCGAGCATGCCCAAACCCGTCCAACTCCTGACCTATCTGGTCCCCGCCCGCTATTTCCTCTATACGCTCCGGGGAATGTTCCTCAAAGGCTACGGTTTCGGCCTGCTCTGGCCCGAGATTATCTCCTTGGCGGCTTTCGGGGGGCTTGTTTTTCTGGCTTGCCTCCGGAAGCTCAAGCTGAGGCTGGACTAGGAGAACCATGGGGCGCGCGATCCGTCACATCGTCCGCAAGGAATTCATCCAGCTTTTTCGCGACCGGCGGATGTTAATCCCCGTCTTTCTCGCGCCGGTGATCCAACTCATCCTCTTCGGCTATGCCGCGAACCTCGACGTCAGGCACGTCGCCCTCGCCGTCGTCGACCTCGACCGAACCACGGACAGCCGGGCCTTGGTCTCCGCGTTCCAGGAATCCGGTTATTTCGACGTAGCGCTGTCTCTTTCATCGCCGAAAGAGATCGACGGCCCGCTTCAAACCGGAAAAATCCAGGCCGCCCTCATCATCGGCGAGGATTTCGGCCGCCGGATCGGCCGCGGCGAGCGGGCTTCGGTCCAGGTGATCATCGACGGCACGGACGCCAACTCGGCGATCATCGTCCAGAATTACGTCGCCTTGATAGCGGCGAAATTCGGGACAGACCTTATCGCGCGCGCCGGAGTTTTCAAAGAAGGCGGGCTCAATTTCTTCGAACCCCGGATCTGGTATAATCCCGAGCTCAAAAGCTCGGCCTGGATGGTGCCCGGCGTCTTCACGCTCATCCTGCTGCTGACGACGCTCATCCTGACCTCCATGGCCATTACCCGGGAGCGGGAGATGGGGACGATCGAGCAGCTGATCGTCTCGCCGATCCGTCCCGTGGAGCTCATCCTGGGAAAAACCATCCCCTTCGTCATCATCGGCTTATGCGATATCTTCGTCGTCCTGGCGGCCGCCAAGGTCGTGTTCAACGTTCCCGTGCGGGGAAGCTTCGCCTTCCTGATCGGGTCGTCCTTGATCTTCATCCTGACGACGCTCTCGCTGGGGCTGCTCATTTCCACGGTCTCGAGGACCCAGGGTCAGGCGATGATGCTGGCGATGTTCTTCATGATGCCGGCCATGTTGCTCTCCAGTGTTTTCTCTTCGATCGAAAACATGCCCCGCATCATTCAATACATCACTTACCTGAACCCTCTCCGCTATTTCAGCGAGATTGTCCGGGGAACGCTCCTGAAAGGCATCGGCCTGCGTATCCTGTGGCCGGAGGTCGCGGCGCTCCTCGTTTTCGGGGTCGTGACGATCGTGATAAGCTCGTTCAGGTTCAAAAAGTATCTGGAATGACCGGAGGGGAAGCCCCCCGCTTCGAAAAAAATTATTCCCGCCGCTCGTCTAGCCTTCAAAACCTGGCGTCGAGAACGAGCTTGTCTCCCGCTTTAATCGTGAGCGGTTTGGCCCAAGTGACCGTGACGACATCGCCGTCGACCCTGAACGCCGATTTGAGGGCTTGTTCGCCCGCCTCTCCCGCCACAGACGCGAGCTTTTTCGCGCGCAGCCCCGGCGTCAGCGTGAACCGGAATTCCCGGAGCTTCAGCTCGCCCGCGGCCACGGCCACTGCGACCCGGAGCGCCCGTCCGGGGTCCTCTTTCTGAAAATAGCCCCCCCAGCCGCTTCCCGCCGTCCAGAACGTCCGGAAATTTTCGGGATAAATCTTGGGCGCAAAGCCGAGGCTGGCCGCCGGCCCGGAATAAGAATATCCGGAAAGGGCCAAGAGGATCCCCCACGACGACATCGCTCGGGCATAGTGGTGACCGCACTCGACTTCGTCCCAAGGATTGCGGCGAAGGCCGTCATAGCGTTCCCGGACGGCCTTGACGATCGTGAGTCCGGCCTCGAGTTCGCCTTCGTACATGAGGTGGGACGCCACGTGGTATTCGATCCCCGTCCAGACCTCGTCCGAATAGACAAACGGCAGCGGCGGCCGACCGCCCTTCGGCCAGGAGCAAAGAAGGAGGCCCTTCTCGTCGTTCAAGGCGTATGTCCGCTGGCCGTTGGACAGCTCCCGGAAATCGGACAGGAAATTGTAATTATAGATCGACCGAAGCGTCGTTTTGAGCCGGTCTTCGGGCAGGAACCGTCCTAGCCCCGCGACCATCGCCAGCCATTGCCCGAGCATCTGGTCGGACAGGCAGCCGTCGCCGTACTGATATTTTTTCTCCATGACCTTGTCGTATTTCTGGACGTAGTATTCTCC
>JBGOYP010000377.1:0-2890 GCA_041479785.1 Candidatus Aminicenantia bacterium
CGAGCGTCTCGCCGACGGCGGGGACGGCGACCCGTTCCGTATGTCCCGTCTGCGATGGCTTGACTCGACCTTGGCGATGGACGATGAGGTCGTCGCGCCGTTCATGCCGCTCAAGGTCGATCACGATTCTGTGAGCTGCCTCGGCCGAACGGTGACGATCGCCCCGTCCGGATTTCCGAAACAGGTTCGCAGTTTTTTTTCGCCCGACGTGACGCAGATTCTCGGTCCGGGCCGAGACCTGTTGACCGCGCCGTTCGACCTCGTTGTGGATATGGACGGGAAAAACGCGGTCTGGGAGGACCAGGGCTTCAGGTTCGTCACTCAAAAGCCCGGGGCCGTCGCTTGGGACGCGATGCGGCGATCCGGACCGCTGACCACCTCCGTCCAGGCCCGGATGGAGATGGACGGCTACCTTGAATTTAAGGTCAAGTTATCGACAACCCGGAAAACCGGCGTCCAGGAAGTCTATCTCGAGGTTCCGGTCGTTTCCGACGTTGCCCGGTACATGATGGGGCTGGGGCAGAAGGGGGGATATCGCCCCGCCGAATTTTCTTGGACTTGGGACCCGAAGAAAAATCAAGACGCGCTTTGGATCGGCGACGTCAACGCGGGGGTCCAGGTCGGGCTCCGGGCCGAGAATTATTCGCGGCCCCTCAACACGAATTTCTATCTGAGCAAACCGCTCAACCTTCCGCCGTCCTGGTTCAACGAAGGCCAAGGGAGCGTCACCGTCAGGGCCGAGCGCGGCTGCGTGGTCGTCAAGGCCTCGGGCGGCGGCCGAACCCTCGAGCCCGGCCAGGACCTCTATTTCAATTTCACCCTGCTCCTCACGCCGTTCAAGCCAATCGACACGAAAGGCCAGTGGGCGACGCGCTACCTCCACGCTTTCCGGCCGCTTGACGAGGTGGCGAAGACGGGCGCGAACACGATCAACGTCCATCACGCGACCGACATCAATCCCTACATCAACTATCCGTTCCTGAGGCCGGCGGAAATGAAGGCTTATATCGACGAAGCCCACAAGCGCGGCTATAAGGTCAAGATCTACAACACGATCCGCGAGCTGTCGAACCGCGCCCCCGAACTGTTCGCCCTGCGCAGCCTCGGCGCCGAGATCTTCTCGCCCGGCCCGGGCAGGGGATATTCTTGGCTTCAGGAACATCTCGGCGGAGACTATATCGCGGCCTGGTTCGTGCCGCAGCTCAAGGACGCGGCGGTTATCAACAGCGGCATGTCCCGCTGGCACAATTATTATGTCGAGGGATTGAATTGGGTGGCGAAGGCCGTCGGCATCGACGGCCTGTACATTGATGATGTCGCCTTCGACCGGACGACGATGAAGCGCGTCCGGAAGGTCCTCGACCGCAATCGGCCGGGGGCGCTTATCGACCTCCATTCGGCCAATCAGTTCAACCCGCGCGACGGCTACGCCTCGAGCGCCAATTTGTATCTCGAGCATTTCCCGTATATCAACCGCTTGTGGTTCGGAGAGTATTTCGATTACAGCGGTTCACCGCCCGATTACTGGCTGGTCGAGGTCAGCGGAATCCCGTTCGGGCTGATGGGGGAGATGCTGCAGGACGGCGGAAATCCCTGGCGCGGCATGATCTACGGCATGACCAACCGGTTGCCATGGTCGGGCCGTAATCCGGCGGACATCTGGAACGTCTGGGATGAGTTCGGGATGGGGGAGTCGCGAATGGTCGGCTATTGGGTGGCGACGAACCCGGTCAAATCGGACAACCCCGAGATCCTGGCGACGTCGTACCTGAAGACGGATAAGGTCTTGATTTCCGTGGCGAGCTGGGCGAAGGCGCCCACGATGGCCCATTTGAAGATCGATTGGAAAGCGCTCGGTCTCGACCCGAAAAAAGCGCGGCTCTATGCGCCCGCGATCCCGGACGTCCAGTTTGGGACGTCGTTCGCGCCCGACGACCCGCTCCCGTTCGAGCCTCAGAAGGGTTGGCTGCTGATCTTGAAATGACCAAACGGGGTCGGGTCTGAGACCGGACCCCAAATTCAAAATCAGTCTTTTTTGGATTCCTTCTCTTCGAAAAAGCCCTTTGAAGCCAGGGCGAGGCGCTGGAGCTCCTTGTCGACGAGGAAATTCACCGTCCCGTCCTCGAACGTGCCGCTGTCTTTCTTTCGTCCCGCGGGCACGCCGGTGAGAATCTCGATCCCGTCGTCGACCGACGCGATGGGATAAATATGGAACTCGCCACGCCGGGCCGCCTCGACGACGTCCTTCCGGAGCATGAGATTCGGGACGTTCTGATGAGGGATGATGACGCCCTGCGTTCCGGTCAGCCCCTTCGCCCGGCAGACATCGAAAAACCCTTCGATTTTCTCATTCACGCCGCCGATCGGCTGGATCTCGCCCTTCTGATTGACCGAGCCCGTGACCGCGGTGTCCTGGCGAAGGGGGAGTTCCGAAAGGCTCGACAGGAGCGCGTAGATTTCCGTGGATGACGCGCTGTCGCCGTCGACGCCGCCGTACGATTGCTCGAAGGCGATGCTCGCCGACAAGGCGAAGGGCTTGTCCTGCGCGTATTTGGCCCGGAGATATCCGCCGAGGATCAGCACGCCCTTGTTGTGGGTCGGGCCGCTCATATCGGCTTCGCGCTCGATGTTGATGATGCCCGCCCGGCCCACGGCGGTCTTGGCCGTGATGCGCGTCGGCTTCCCGAAGGCGAACTGTCCCATGTCGTAGACCGAGAGGCCGTTGACCTGGCCGACGACCGTCCCCGACGAATCGATCATGATCGAGCCTTCCTCGATCATCTCCTGGATCTTATGCTCGATCAGGCTGACGCGCTCGAAGCGCTCTTTGACCGTCGTCTCGACGTGTCCCCCGCTGACGACGGCCTTCCCATCCTTTTGCGCCCAGTAG
>JBGOYP010000378.1:0-2877 GCA_041479785.1 Candidatus Aminicenantia bacterium
ACGGCATAGGCTGACTGAAATCACGACCTGAGGAAAACGCAAGAAAAGAAAGGGGAAAAGGTGCGCGCCTGGAGAGACTCGAACTCCCGACCCGCTGCTTAGAAGGCAGCTGCTCTATCCACCTGAGCTACAGGCGCGCCGGACGGTCATCATCGCCTTGGGACCGATCGGGGAGGACGGATTTGAACCGTCGACCTCTTGCTCCCAAGGCAAGCGCGCTAACCAGGCTGCGCCACTCCCCGAAAACGAAGCGGGTTCGCGCCGATGGTAACAGAACGAAAAAGGGCTGTCAATTTGACGGCCGGCGCAACCCCTTTTCGACCTGAGATTTCGGGATCCGGACGACGATCGGACGGCCATGCGGACACAGCGCCGGGTCGGACGTCTTAAAAAGCTCCTCGACGAGGAATTCCATTTTTTCCCGCGGAAGAGGCTCTCCCGCCTTGACCGCGGACTTGCAGGCCATCGTCGCCAGGACCTCGTCTCGCCGGCCGGCGCCGGCCGCGTCCTTGGATTCATCGAGGACCTCGAGAAAGGTCGCCAGCGCGTCCTCCGGCCCGAAAATGTCCGGATATTCAAGAAGCGCGTAACTCCGTCCGCCCATGTCTTCAACGCGAAAACCGGCCTCTTGAAGCGTCTGGCTCGCGGCTTCAAGGGCCAGCGCCTGGGACGGCGTGAGGTCGAACAGGCGCGGAACGAGGCTCATTTTAACCGGCCATTTTCTCCGGCGGTCGATGTCGACATATTTATCGAACAGCACCCGCTCGTGTGCGTTGTGCTGGTCCACGATGAGAAGTCCATCCGCGTCCTCAACGACGATATAGGCATTCGCGAACTGGCCCAGCACGCGGCGACGGCCGGACGTCGCGACCTCGGTTTGCGCATCCGGCAGAACCGGACGCCGCGCGCCCCCGAACTCATCGCCGGCTTCGGCCACTTTGAACGGAACGTCCAACCCCAATAGCCCGGCGCGGACATCTTCGGAGCGCCGGGCCGGGCCGGCCGCGACCTCCTTGACCCCTCCGGCTTTGAGCCGCGCGCGTTCGACCGCGCCGCGAAGGAACCCGAACATGGCCGAGGAATCGCGAAACCGGACCTCGGCCTTGGCCGGATGGACGTTCACGTCCACGTCCGCGAACGGGACGCTCAAGAAAAGATACGCCTCGGGCGAAAGCTCCTTTTCAAGATGTCCCCTGTAGGCTTGATTGAGGGCCGAGGATAGGACCTTGTCGCGGACGGGCCGCCGGTTGACGAAGAAAAGTTGATGGCCGCGGTCCCGCCGTCCGGACGGCGGACGCGAGGCGAACCCGGCGACCCGGAGTCCGGCTTTTTCATCGCCGACCTCCATCAGCCGCTCGAGGGCCGCCGCTCCGAAAAGCTGGAAGATCCGTTCTCGTAAGCTTCCCACGGACGGACAATTCAGGACATTGCGCCCGTCATGTCTCGCTGACAGCCGGAGACGGGGATAGGCGAGGGCGACCTGCGTCAGGTATTTTACGGACTGGGTGAGCTCGGACGCGTCGCCGCGTAAAAACTTCAAACGCGCCGGCACGTTGAAGAAAAGGTCGCGGACCTCGACCGTCGTGCCCCGGGGACAGGCGATGTCCCGAACATCGAGGACGGCGTCCGCCTCGCGCCGTATCTCGACCCCGGCCGCGTCCCCTCCTTCGCCCGTCCGCAGCGTCAGCCTGGAAACGGCGGAGATGCTGGCCAGCGCCTCGCCGCGAAACCCGAGCGTCGCGATCGCGAGGAGGTCGTCCTCGGTCGCGACCTTGCTCGTTGCATGCCGGACGAAGGCAAGCTCGGCGTCCTCGCGGCTCATCCCGTAGCCGTCGTCTCGGACGCGGATGAGCGATTTTCCGCCGGCGCCGAGCTCGACCGCGATCTCGGCGGCCCCGGCGTCGAGGGCGTTTTCGACAAGCTCTTTGACGACCGAGGCCGGACGTTCGATGACTTCGCCGGCGGCGATTTTTTGCGAAACGTCGGGAGACAGAACGCGGATGCGGTTCATCGGCGGTCCTCGTTCACGATCTCGCCGGAGGCCCCCCGTTCGGTGACGCGCGTTAGGACGATCGTAACCGACGACCCCTCCTTGGCCCCGCTCGCCGGAACGCGGACGTCGATATAATTCGGGGTCAGAACGTCCGCCCCGGCCGCCGACGTCCGAATGACGGCGGCCTCTAAGACCGTGCCGACAAACCGTTCCCTGAACTCCAGATTCTTGGCCCTCGACAGGGCCCGAAGACGCGCCGCGCGGCTTTTCGCCGTTCGGCCGTCCACGGCTTTGGCCGTCGAGGCGGGGGTGCCGGGTCGCGGCGAATACGGAAACACGTGAAGATAAGTGAGCGGAGCCCTCTCGAGGAAGGCTTCGAGAGCTCGAAAGTCGTCGGCCGTCTCCCCCGGAAAACCGACGATGATGTCGGCGCCGATCCCGGCCTGCGGAGACCGCGTCCGAAGAAAACGCAGGGTCGTGTCGTACTGGGCGACGGTGCTCGTCCGGCCCATGGCCTTAAGGACCCGGTCCGACCCGTGCTGCAGAGACAGATGGAAATGAGGACAAACGCGGGGCGAGGATGTTAAATGTTCAAGCAGCTCGGGCGGCAGAAGCCGGGGGTCGAGCGAGCTCAGGCGAAGGCGAAACTCGCCGGGAAGCCCGTCGATCGCACGAAGCAGCTCGAGCAAACTCGACGGCGGGGCCAGGTCGCGTCCGTAGGAGCACAAATGGATGCCGGTCAGGACGATCTCCCGAAACCTCTGGCGGACGAGGTCCTCCACGCGGGCCAGGACGTCGGCCGGAGGAACGCTGGCGCTCGACCCGCGCACCTTCGGAATGACGCAGAAGGCGCACGCCATATTGCAGCCGTCCTGGACCTTCAG
>JBGOYP010000379.1:0-2875 GCA_041479785.1 Candidatus Aminicenantia bacterium
ACGACCGCGACCGTAAAAATGAGCGCGGCGGCCTTCCTCATGGTTCGATTCCTTGATCTTCCGAGAAAGACTTAGTTTACACGAATGGCGCCGGTGGGACAAGCGCCGAAAACCCCAGAAATTCTGCTATAATGGCCGCGGAATGAAAAACCTCCGGCTCGATTTTCCCCATAAAGCCCTGTTCGTCCGGCTCTTCGGCCGCGATGTCTATGCCGTCGGCGGGTTTGTCCGGGATATCCTCCGCCGCCATCCGTCCCCGGACGTCGACATCCTGGTCGCCCGCCATCCGCTCGAGGATATCATCGCCAAGGCCGCCCCGTTCGGCCGCGTGGACCTCGTCGGTAAGAGCTTCGGGGTCGTCAAGTTCACGATCGATGGCACAACCTACGACATTGCTCTGCCGCGCACCGACCGGCCGAAAAGCGGCGGCGCGCACGGGCACAAGGACATCGTCGTCGCGGCCGACCCCGGGCTTCCCGTCGAAGCCGACCTAGAGCGCCGCGATTTTCGCTGTAACAGCATCGCCGTACGTCTCGCCGACGGCGCGCTGCTGGACCCGTTCGACGGGGCGCGCGACATTCGCGGCAAGGTTATCCGGGTCACGAACGCGAAAGCCTTTCCCGAAGACCCGCTCCGGGTCCTGCGGGCCGCCCGCTTCGCCTCGGTCCTCGGATTCGCCGTCGACCCGGCGATCTACGACCTCGCGAAATCCGTCGACCTCGCATCTCTCAGCGTCGAACGGGTCAACGAAGAGATGTTCAAAATCCTGCTCAAGTCCGACCGGCCGTCGTTGGGGCTGGAGGAGCTGTTCAAGCTGGGCGCTCTCCGCCAACTCTTCCCCGAGCTTTACGCCCTGACGCTGGTCATTCAGGACTCGGTCTTTCACCCTGAAAAGGACGACTTCGGTCATCATACCGTCTGGCACCACACGAAACTGACCGTGGACCAAGCGCGCCGTCTGGCCGGGACGTTCGCCTTCGACCCTCCGAAAACGCTCTCCGTCCTTCTCGCCGCCCTTTATCACGACATCGGGAAGGCCGAGACAACGGCCTGGGAATTCAAACGGGGCCGGATGGTCATCACGAGCGCCGGCCATGACCTGACCAGCGAAAAAGCGGCCCGCCGGATCTTTGCCCGGTTCAAGATCTTCTCCTGGAACGGATATCCGGTGGGCAAGGTCGCCCTCATGCTCATCCGAACGCACCATCGGGCCGCCGAGCTCTGGCTCCGCCGGGACGAAGTCACGCGGAAGGCCTTCAACAAACTCGCCGCGGAGTCGGGCGGTGAGATTGAGCTCGTCGCCTGCCTCGACGCCGCCGACCGCGCCGGCCGGTCGGAACGGTCTGTTACGACCATCCACCGGGAGGGGCGATGGCTCCTCGAGAAATTCGCCGAGCTCGGCGTCGACAAGGAATCGATCAAGCCTCTCATCTTAGGCCGGGACCTCCTCAAACTCGGCGTCGCGCCCGGGCCCGAAATGGGCGACCTCTTGAGCGAGCTCTACCGGCGCCAGCTCGAGAACGAGTTCGAGACGCGGGCCCAGGGCCTTCGCCTCGCTAAGAAGTTGGTCGGAGGGAAGGCATGAGCAAGATTCTGGTCGCCGGCGGGGCGGGATACATCGGCTCGCATACGGTCAAGGAACTCAGAAAACAGGGGTTCGACGTCCTTGTCTTCGACGATTTATCGACCGGACGGCGGGAGTTCGTCCGCGACGCGGAGCTTGTCGTCGGCGAACTCGAGGACAAGGACGCAGTGGGCGCCCTGTTCCGGACGCATGACATCGCGGCCGTCCTCCATTTCGCCTCGCTCATCCAGGTCGGCGAATCCTACATCCATCCCCAGCGCTACTACACCCAAAACCTGTCCTCGAGCCTCAATCTTCTCGAGGCCATGCTCAAGGCCAAGGTCAAGACGTTCATTTTTTCCTCGAGCGCGGCGGTCTACGGCGTTCCGCAGCAGATCCCCATTCCCGAAGACCATCCGTTGAATCCGATCAATCCCTACGGCTTCACGAAGTTCTTCGTCGAGCAGATCCTGCGGGATTATGACCGGGCCTACAAGCTTCGGTTCATCTCGCTCCGCTACTTCAACGCCTCGGGCGCCGACCCGGACGGAGAGATGGGCGAATGTCACGACCCCGAGTCCCACCTTATCCCCAACGTGATGCTGGCCGCCTTGGGAAAAAAAGAGCACCTGGACATCTTCGGGACGGACTTCCAAACGCCCGACGGCACCGCGATCCGCGACTACATCCACGTAACCGACCTGGCCGCGGCCCATGTTCTGGCATTAAAAAGGCTGCTCGAAAAGCCGCAAAGCGAATACATCAACCTCGGCACAAATCAGGGGTATTCGGTCCGCGAAGTCATCGCCCGGGCCGAGCGCATCATCGGCCGGCCGGTCCCTGTTCGGATGCAATCTCGGCGCGAAGGCGATGTCCCTGTTTTGCTGGCCTCCAAGGAAAAAGCCGAGCGGCTTCTCGGCTGGACGCTCCGCTATTCCGACCTCGACACCATCATCCGGACCGCCTGGGACTGGCACCGGAAAGCGTAAAATTCCTTCTATTTCTTGATTATAACTTCCGTTTCGACCGTGAAGAATTTGTAGTCAAGGTATGAGTAGCGCGCCTCGTATTTGATATGTTCTTTGCCTTCGGCGGTGGTATAGACTTCTTTGACGGTCTGGAAAGAGGGAAACCGAACGCCGTTCTTAACAACACTGTAATCGGCAGTCGCGGTGATTTTTCTTTTAAGGCTGCCGATCAAAGAGACAATTTTGTCCGTCGTCGCTTCGAGGGACAAGGGCTCCCATTCGATCCGCGAGATGGTCAAGTCTTTTTCATCGACCCAGATCCGGGCCTTATAGTAATTATCCT
>JBGOYP010000380.1:0-2863 GCA_041479785.1 Candidatus Aminicenantia bacterium
CAGGCTAAGGCTCGGCGCCGCCGCCGCGTTCAACCGAGGCCGGCCGCGAAATCTCTATATTCCGGTCACGGTCATGAACGCGAATCCGGCGTTGACGCGCGTCCCGGTCGAGGTCGAGTGCATGGCTGATTACCGGCCGTTTTGGCGGGGGACTTGGCACCTGCGGCTCTTCGACCTCGAAGGCCGTGAGGTCCCCTGCCAGGAAGAGCAACCCGAAGCGCTCCTCCCGTTCAACGGCTGGAGGCGGAAGCTTGTGTTCATGGCCGGGCTGCCGGCGCTTGGCGCGCGGCATTACGAAGCCCGGGCTTTCGAAGGCCGGCCTGCCGAAGAAAAAAGCACGGGCTCGTCTCTTTTCTCAGGCGCCCTTAAAATCGACTCGTCGACCGGATTGATCGGATCGCTCAAGACCGATTCCATCGAATGTCTCTCCGGTCCGTTGTTCCGTCCCCTGGTCGTCAGCGACGACGCCGATTCCTGGGGAACGGACCGGCGGAGCTACCGCGATGTGGTCGGGAAATTCACGCCGTCCGGAGAGGCGCGCGTAATCGAGAGAGGGCTGGTCCGGACAATTTTCGAAACCGTGCTCAGGTATCGATCGAGCCGTGCCGTGATGAGGATGATCTTTTATCCGGACTGGCCCGTCATCGAATTCGGATTTCGCGTCGTCTGGAACGAGGAGCGCAAACGCCTCAAACTGTCGATCCCGACGCGCTTCACGGCCCCGTCCGCGCTTGTTGAAATTCCCGGCGGCGCGATCCGGAAACAGGCCGACGGCGAAGAGCACGTCCATGGACGGTGGCTGATGGTCGTCGGAGGGGAGGGCGGAAGGCCCGCCGCTTTGGGCTTCGTCCATTCCGGACTACATGGTTTCGACCTTAAGGACGGCGAAATCCGGTTGTCCGTTCTGCGCAGCTCGGCGTATTGTCACGAGCGGGAGTTCGAGCTCGGGTCGCGGCCAGCTCGTAAATATTTCGACATCGGCGTTCACGACATCCGGATGTTCGTCACGGCGGGGACGCCGAGCGATGTTCGTCGGCGACTTCCCGGCCTCGCCGATGGATTGAGCGCGCCGCCATTCGCGATCGCCCATATGCCGATTGGCGTAACGACCGGCGATCGGAATCTTTTATCCTTGGAGCCCGCGAACGTCCGGATGACGGCGTGCAAACAATCCTGGGACGGCAAGGCGCTCATCGTCCGGCTTCACGAAGCGGCGGGAATTGCGACCGAAGCGGACGTGGATATCTCTTCGTCGAACGCCGCGCCCGTCCGTCGCTTGTCCAAACGCTTGCGGTTCAGGCCGTTCGAGGTCAAAACGCTCCGCGTCGAACGGGACGGGCGCTCGAGCGAGGTCCCTTTGATCGAAGAAAAGCGGGGAAAACCATGACCCGACGGGAACGTGTTTTAGCCGCGATCAGGCATCAAGAACCCGATAGGGTCCCGGTCGATTTCGGCGCGATGCGCTCTACGGGCATCACCGCGGTCGCCTACGGCCAGCTCAAACACTATCTCGGGCTCCGCGCCGGCGAGACCCGCGTTTATGACGTTGTCCAGCAGCTCGCTCAACCCGAGCCGGCGATTCTCGATTATATCGAGTCCGATGTTGTGGACCTCGGCCGTGTGTTTCTGACCGAGGACGGGGATTGGAAGGATTTCACGCTTCCCGACGGTTCTCCGGCGAAGATTCCGTCCTTTATCAATTTCGTCCCGGACGGCAGCGGCGGCTGGCTCGGCTTGAACGCCGAAGGAACCCCGATCGGGGCGATGCCGCAGGGGGCGTTTTTTCTCAGCCAGACGCGGTATCCGCTCCTGGGATGGGACGGTTCGGACCGGTCCGTCCTGAAACGGCTTCCGGAACTTATGAACGACGTGACATGGGCCGCCTTTCCCGCCCCGCCCCATCACAAACCCCTAACGCCCAGGCACCTCGCCGACATCCGGCGCCGCGCCAAGGCCCTCTACGAGGAGACCGATTACGCCGTCATGGTCGCCTTCGGCGGGAACCTCCTCGAGTGGGGGCAGTTCCTTTGCCGGATGGACCAATTCCTGTTCGATCTTATCGACAATCCGAAAAAAGCCGCCGCACTTCTCGACCGGCTCGTCGAGATCCACCTCGCCAATCTCGAGAAATTCCTGCCGGCCGTGGACGGCTACGTCCAGATCATCCAGATGGGCGACGACCTCGGCACCCAGCTCGCCTCCGAGATCTCGCCCAAGCTCTACCGGGAGGTCTTCAAGCCCCGCCACCGGCAGATCTTCGAAGCCGTGAGGAAACGGTCGCGCCTCCGCCTCTTTCTTCATTCCTGCGGCGCGATCGCCGACCTCCTGCCCGACCTCATCGACATCGGGGTCGAAATCATAAACCCTGTCCAGACGAGCGCGCGCGGGATGGACCCGGCGAGGCTCAAACGCGAGTTTGGGAGGGACCTGACGTTTTGGGGCGGCGGGTGCGACACGCAGCGCGTCCTTCCGGAAGGATCGCCGGCGGACATCGAAGCGCATGTCCGGGACCGGATCGCGACGCTCGCCCCGGGCGGGGGATTCGTCTTCACTCAAGTCCACAACATCATGCCCCACGTCCCGCCGCGGAACGTCGTCGCGATGTACGAAGCGGTCAAGAAATTCCGGGCCAACATATGAGCGTCGCCGAGCGAACCGTGCCAGAACCATTTGACGGCGCGAGAGTCGTCCTGGAGTCGGACCGCTTGACGAAAAAATTCGGGGATATCGTCGCCGTCCGGGAGCTCTCGGTCGGGGTGCGGGAGGGTGAGGTTTTCGGCCTCCTCGGCCCGAATGGCGCCGGCAAAAGCACCACGATCAATATGATTTGCGGGTTGCTCAAGCCCGACGCGGGCGACATCCG
>JBGOYP010000381.1:0-2862 GCA_041479785.1 Candidatus Aminicenantia bacterium
AAAACGCCGCGGATGATCGATTTTTTCGGCAAGACGTTTGATTACGCTTACCCCTGGGCGAAGTATGACCAGGTCTGCGTCTCCGGCTCGGGCGGAGGGATGGAGGCGACGACGGCCACCATCCTCGGCCAGAGCACGATCCACGACGCGCGCGCCGACCAGGATTTCCCGAGCGACGGGCTTGTCGCCCATGAGCTCGCCCATCAATGGTGGGGCGACTGCATCACGGAGCGGGACTGGGCCGACGTCTGGTTAAGCGAGAGCTTCGCCACGTACTCGGAATACCTCTGGACGCGGTACGACAGGGGAGAGGACGAAGGCGCGCTCAACCTCGAGGAAAAAAAGAACGGCTACTTAGCGGAAGCCAAGAACCGCTATATGCGGCCCATCGTCTTCAACAGGTACAACGGCCCCTGGGACATCATGGACAGCCATTCCTATCCCAAGGGCGCGACGATCCTCCATATGCTCCGCCTCGTGCTCGGCGACAAACCCTTTTTCCGCGCGCTCAGTCAGTTCCTGCGCCGATACGAGTTCCAAAGTGTGGATACGCACGACTTCATGACCCTCGTCAAGGATGCGACGGGCGAGAACATGGACTGGTTCTTCGAACAATGGATTTACAAGGCGGGCCACCCCGTCTTCGACGTGAGCTATACCTGGAATGCCGACTCGAAAAAAGTCCGGCTCAGGGTGGCGCAGACCCAGGACCAGGTCAAAATCCCGACGATTTATCGGACGCCTGTCCTCATCGGCATCGTCCTGCCGGACAGGGCTTTTTCCGAGAAGGTCTGGCTCTCGCATAAGGAAGACGTCTTCGAGTTCGACGCGCCGCAGAAGCCCCTGCTTGTCCGGTTCGACGAAGGAAATTATCTGCTCAAGCAAGTCACGTTTAACAAAGAGCCCGACGAGCTCCTCTATCAGCTCCGCGCCGACGACGCCGTGGGACGCTTGTGGGCGGCGCAGGAGCTGGCCCGGTTTCGCTCATCGCCGGCCGTCGCCGACGCGCTGAAAAAGTCCGCGCAGGACGATTTGTTCTGGGCCGTGCGGCGCCGGGCGCTCCAGACGCTGGCGAGCGCTCAGTCTCCCGACCTCGTTCCGGTCCTTCAAGCGCGGGCCGGGGACAAGCACTCGCGGGTCCGCGAGGCGGCGCTCCGGGCGCTGGCCGCGTATAAGGACAAGAAACTCTCGAAATTTTTCCAGGAACGGTTCGCGAAGGACGACAGCTACGTCGCTCAGGCCGCGGCCCTTGCGGGGATCGGACAATGCGGAGACCCGTCGGCGCTCGATTTCCTGAAAAAGGCGGCGGCGCTTCCGTCCCCCCGCCGGATGATCAAGAACGCCGCGGATGCGGCGATGAAATTAATCGAAAGCCGGTCGGCCGGAAAGACGCCTTAAAAATAGAATCCGAACATCACGCCGAAAAATTCGCTCTTGAAGAAGGCATTGAACGGCGTCACGGCGAAGAGCGTGAGCTTGATGTCATAAACCCGAAACCCGACGTTCGCCTTGAACATGGCGTCCGAGGACGGCGCGCCCGAGACTTCCGATCCGAGGATCCAATATTTCGTGATTCCGCCGCCGAAGAAAATGCCGTTCCCTTGATAGTTCAGTAGAACGGAGGGCGACAGGTAGAAGGCGCTGAAGTCGAAATTGTGGATGGTCGCGAAGAGATCGGGGCTGAGCGATAGATGCGGGCTAAGATAGAGGTCGAAGATCACGCCGGTCGTCCAAAGAAACGGGCTGAACTTGAAGTCCTGCCCTGTGATGATGCCCCAGTTCCAGGAGATATCGGTCTGGGCGGCCAGGTCCTTGGCGGAGACGGCGAAGACGGCGAGTAAGGCCAGGACGATCAGAACGGCTTTTTTCATCTCATGCTCCTTCCTTTTAAAATTCCTTAACGGATTTTATTATAAGGGATATTCTCGAGTTCGTCAAAAACGGCCGAGGGCCCGGGGCTTTCGTCCGATATTGACGACCCACTTGGGTGTTGTGCTAAAGTAGCCCTTCCGGTTTACGAGATTCCATTCATAAAGGAGATCGTCGGATGGCCAAATTCGAGGGAATCCATTGGGCGCCGAAACAGATGCGCTATTCGCTCCCCGATAAAGAATATGAACTCCTGGACGCCGGCGCGCAAGTTTTCGCCGTGTCCCGGTCCGTCCACTATGCGATGTTCTTGGCCTTTGAGGGCATTCGCTTCTTCTGCCGCAAGAACGCCGACGGCCGGCTCGAAGTGACATTCCTGAACTGGCATAAAAACCTCGAACGCTTCCGGCGGAGCATGATCTTCAACATCGGCGACGATCAGAAACACCTCGTTCCAGCGGTCGAGGAGCTTGAGGGGATCTTCATCCATCGCTATTTCCAAGACCCGGCGCTTCGGCCGTTCTTCGAGGACATGGCCAAGCTGGGGGCGCAGGGATATCTCCGGCCGTTCACCGTCGACGAAGAGGAATCGATCGGCGTCACGTTTCCTAACCAGCCGGCGATCCGGGCGGCCGTCAACAGATACGACCGGTATCTCGGCGAACCGTTTTACGGCGTCGTCGTGCCGCAGCTCGTCCGGGCGGTCGGCGTCAACAAGACCGGTTGCCTGAAACTCGGCGTCAATTATCTGATGAGCGTGAAGGCCGTCGAAGCCGCGAAGAAGGTCAGCCCGGACGCGACGGCCGCCTTGTTCCTTGACGACCGGCCTTACGACCGGCTCGGGGACCGCCATATCACCGAATGGGATTCCTCATGCTGCCTGTTTGCGTTTCGCGACGGGACGGTCGTGAAGATCCCGGAGAGCGAGCTCATTCTCCCTTCGATCACGATCCAGGGCATCTGCGCGATCCTGAAGCATCTGGGCGTCAAAGT
>JBGOYP010000382.1:0-2859 GCA_041479785.1 Candidatus Aminicenantia bacterium
ATCCGGGTTTTTCACGCCGTTCTCGAACCGTCCTTCTCGGCGGCGCTGAACTCGCGTCCCGGCCCTGATCTTACGGACGACCGCCGGGACGCTCAGACATCATCGCCGTCCGGCTTCTTCCGAGCCGGATGCCCTCGTCGGACGGCCCGAGAAGGCTAAACCCTCCATGGTCGCTTTGGCCGTCTCCGGATCGGTCCGTTTAACTCAACACAAAATGGAAGAGACGCTATAAATTATAGAAATCTATGAAGGGCCGAGCGCGGCACGGCGCCGTCGCGAATGATGCGGGGCGGTTTCGACGTCAGGTCGATGACCGTCGAAGGAAGGCCGCCGGGCGTCGGGCCGCCGTCCACAATCGCGTCCACTTTGCCGTCGAACTCCAGAATGACTTGGGCGGGGTCGGACATCTCGCCGCGACCCGAGACATTGGCGCTTGTCGCCGTCAGAGGGATGCCGAGACGGCCGACAAGGTCGAAAAGCCAGGGTAGCCCGGGGACGCGCATGGCCAGCGATCCGCCCGGCCCGAGCATTGCCGCCGGAAACAAGGGACGCGCCCGTACGACCAGGGTCAGCGGGCCCGGCCAGAACGCGTCCGCGAGCGTCCGGAAAAGCGGGGGCGGAGAGTCGGCAATCCGCTCGGCCATGGCGAGATCCGAGACCACGACCGAAAGCGGCTTGTCGCGGTCCCTTTTTTTAAGGCGATAGACTTCGGCGACGGCCCGGACGGAAAACGCGGAAACACCCAGACCGTAGAATGTTTCGGTCGGAAAAACGACGACGCCGTCGCCCCGCAAGACTCGGAGGAGAATTTCCCCCTGGCCCGGGTCCGGGAGGCCGGGGTCCATGTTCACGATCAGGGTTTTTTTCGTCATCCGCGCCGCCTTTCGGGCACGTCCATGGTAGGAAGAGCCGAAGGGAATGTCAAGAAAGCCGGCTTTACAACGCGGCCGGAGAGCAATAAACTAAAGGGTGGATTCCCCGGAAAGAGGACATTTGACCCCTTTTCGGCACATCTCGCCGAGGCGTCCTCCCTGGTCCGGGGCGTCCGAAGATTGGCATGGATTTTGCATAAAACATGGATGTAGGAGGAATACGATGAAAAAACACATCCTCACCGGCATCTTGGTTCTCCTGGCGGTGGGAAGCGTCGGATATGCGAACATCGTTACGTTTCAGATGAGCTATTTCATCCCCCGGGCGCAGAGCGGTGGCCAGTACGTGGACAGCCTCTGGACGGTCGAGTTCGAGAACATGAACTTCAAAAGGACCAATTTCGAAGACGCCTCGTTTGGCATCTTCTACGAGATCGCCCTGACGAATCAGTTCAGCCTCGTCCTCGGCTTGGACACGTATAGCAAGAACCGGACGGGTTACTATATGGATTATGTCGGCTATACGATCGAAAACCAAGATTGGGCTTTTCCGAGCGCCATGTATTATAGCAATTTCACGCCCCAACATAACTTCAGCGTCTCGATCACGCCTATCCAAGCCTCGCTCAAATTCACGCCGTTCGGCCGGCGCCATTTCATTATCCCCTACGTCGGGGGCGGCATCGCCCTCTATTTCTCTAGGATCCGATTGCGGGGCGACATGATCGACTTCAGCGACGAATACGTCTACACTGATGACGCCGGCGGCGAGACTTCGATCTATCCCATCTATTACGTCGACGCCTGGGAAGAAGGCAGCACGTTCGGCAAAATCAGCTTCGGCTGGCAGGTCTTCGGCGGATTCATGGTCCCCGTCACCAGCCGGATTTCGATCGATGCCGGGGTCAAATACGCGAGCTCGCGGGTGAAACTTGGGCAAGCGTTTGAAGGCTTCGGTCTCTTCGATTTAGGAAGCTATCAAATCTCGCTCGGGGTGAACTACTGGTTCTGACCGGGGTCAGATCTGAGATCTGCCCTCGATTTCGATTAGCGAACCGGGATTTTGTCGCTTTTCGCGAGAGAGAAAGTCAGAATTCCCCACGGCGTAGCGAACTCGGCCGTGGCTTCGATGCGGGCCGCCGCCGGCGGCTGGGTCAGACCGTCGTAAACCTCCCGGCCGACTTCGAAGAAATCGAGAAGGACCGGAAATGCGAACACCGTCTCGCCGTGGCTGTCCACGCGGACCCCGCGGCCGATGACCCCCGAGGCAACCGTCTTTCCGACGAGCTCGAGCTTATAGGTCAGGCGTTCGAGCGTAAAGGGGAATCCGTTGAAGTTGCCGAGCGCCGCCTTGACGACGACGTCCGCGCCGCCGACGGTCAAGTCCTTGACCTCGACCGTCAAGAGGCGTATTTCCAGCCCGCGGTAAATCGGAAATTCAGCGGACGCGCTGACCGGCACGCGTTTTTCCCGTTTTCGTTCGTCTTGGAAGGTCAGCCCTCCCGTTACGTAGCAAGACGTCAGGTCTTTGGCTTTCGCCGCGGGCACCGTGTCGAATAGGTAGGCATACGTGATTTTGACGGGAAGCGAGATCGAAGTCACGCTCTTCGGCTCGAGCCGGATGGGTTCGTCGAGCTCGGTCTGGAGGCCGATATATTCCATCCCTTCGATAATCGCCTGGTAATCGTATCGGACGAGAAACTGCGGCGCGGCGGAAAGATTGCTCACGTTCAGATAAAACATAACCGACAGACCGTCGAGCGTGAGGTCGACGACCCGTTGCTCCCCGAGAGTGACTTCGAGGTCGGTCTTTTGGACCGGCGCGGGGCGTCCCAGGGACGGAAGGACGACCGCGACCGTAAAAATGAGCGCGGCGGCCTTCCTCATGGTTCGATTCCTTGATCTTCCGAGAAAGACTTAGTTTACACGAATGGCGCCGGTGGGACAAGCGCCGAAAACCCCAGAAATTCTGCTATAATGGCCGCGG
>JBGOYP010000383.1:0-2856 GCA_041479785.1 Candidatus Aminicenantia bacterium
ATCTGCGATACGAATGAGGGCCGGCTGAAGATCGCTAAAGCGGCCTACCCGTCTGTGAAAATATATTCGGATCCCTCCGTTTTGATCAACTCGGACGAAATCAGAGCCGTCGCCATCGTGACACCCGTATTTTCCCATTATGGGTTGGCCAAAGCCGCCCTCGAGAGCGGCAAACACATTTTTATCGAGAAGCCGTTCACCTCAAATGTCCGTGAAGCCGAAGAGCTTATTGATCTTGCCCGAAAGAACGGCCTCATCATCATGGTCGATCACACGTTTTTATTTTCCGGATCCGTAAAAAAAATCCGAGAAGTCATCGATTCCGGGGAATTGGGAGATCTTTTCTTCTATGACTCGGTGCGCGTTAATCTGGGACTTTTTCAACATGACATTAACGTTGTCTGGGACCTTGCTCCGCATGACTTCTCGATCATGAATTTCTTAATAGACAAAAAACCGATAGCCGTCTCCGCGCTGGGAACAGTCCATTTTGACCAAGGGCCCGAAGACGTTGCCTACATCGTCGCTCATTTCGACAACGGCTTCATCGCCCATTTTCATTGCAACTGGCTGAGCCCCGTTAAAATCCGAAGGACCTTGATCAGCGGCAATAAAAAAATGTTGGTCTGGGACGACCTCGTTCCCGACGAAAAATTGAAAATCTATGACCGTGGTGTCGATATCAAGACGACAAACGGCCTTCACAAGCTCCTCGTCAGCTACCGGTCCGGGGACATGTATGCGCCCAAGGTATCGACCACCGAAGCGCTTCAGCTCGAAGCCGGCTATTTTCTGGAATGCGTCGAAAAAGGAATCGATCCTTTCAATAACGGAGAAGCCGGCCTGAAGGTCGTCAAGATGCTCGAGGCTACGGATCAGTCGATGAAAAAGGGCGGGGCCAAAATTCATTTATAAGGACATCGGGATGAATTACTGCCAGATCGCTCAAGATGTTAAGTTAGGCGCTAACGTCAAAATCTTTTCTTTCGTAAATTTATATGGCTGTACAATCGGCGACAACACGAAAATCGGGTCTTTCGTCGAAATCCAGAAAAGCGCCATCATAGGAAGAAACTGTAAAATTTCATCTCACACGTTCATCTGCGAAGGCGTTCTTATCGAAGACGACGTCTTCGTCGGACACAATGTCACGTTCATCAACGACCTTTATCCCCGTGCGACCGCTCCCTCTGGAGGATTACAAACGGAAGCGGACTGGAAAGTCGTCGAAACATACGTTAAGAAGGGAGCCTCTATCGGCTCCAGCGCGACCATCCTCGCCGGAGTGACTATCGGGGAAGATGCCATCGTCGGTGCGGGGGCAGTCGTCACCAAGGACGTCCCGCCAGGAACGATCGCCGCCGGAGTCCCCGCGAGAATAATAAGGCGGATCGATACTCTGTAGCTCGGCCGCGGGCAGCCCGGCCTGAGCTCTCGCTCGGTCCGAAATTTCGACATGCTGAAAGAACAAGAATCCGTCGTCAGGCGCTTCATGATAGCCCTCGACATGGCCGTCATTGTCGCCTCCTTTCTTGCGGCCTATCTATTGAGAACGAATATTCGTTTTTTCTACGCGCTCGACGTCCTTCCCTCGAGAACGATCATCGGCGAGACTTCCGGATATTTCAGCCAATACGCGTTATTCTTAATCTTCGCCGCCCCGCTTTGGTGTCATATCTTATATCGGAGTGGTTCATATCGTTCCTGGCGCCTATGGAAAACGTGGAGTCTCATTTGGATCGTGGTCAAGGCTTCTCTCCTGGCTTTTCTTATCCTCGGCGCGGCGCTTTTTTTAGTTAAGTTCGGCTTCATGAGCCGGCTTTTTTTCCTAATGTTTATCATTCTGGGCGTTCTCTGCTTGACGGTCGAGAAAATCGCGGTCTTCGCCATCATGCATGCCATACGGCGGCGCGGCTATAATTACAGGCAGCTCCTCATGGTCGGAACCGGAAGAAGAGCCGAATTATTCCTCAGGAAGATCCGCAACCATCCGGAATGGGGCTTGAGAGTTATCGGGGCCGTCGAGGATGAACCCGGCCGCGGTATCGAACGCGTGGACGGGGTAAACGTGATCGGGGACTTGAAGGACCTAGTCGCTATTCTTCATCGCGAAACGGTTGACGAAGTCGTTTTCATCGTCCCCCGCCTTCGGCTTCAACACATCGAAAATGCCATCCACGAGTGCGAAACCGAAGGCGTAAAAGCGACGATCGCTGTGGACCTTTTCGATTTCGAAATCGCAAAAGCGACTACGAGCGAACTCGATGGAATGCCCTTACTCTCATTAAGTTCCATCGTCCCCAACGCGTGGCAGCTCCTCGCGAAAAGAATCATGGATATGGTCGTTTCCGGCATCCTTATTATCCTTCTCGGTCCGGTTCTAGTAGTCATCGCTATTCTGGTCAAATTAACCTCGCGGGGCCCCGTTTTTTTCAGACAGGAGCGCGTCGGACTCAACAAAAGAAGGTTCATCATCTATAAATTCCGGACAATGGTCGAGGGAGCTCAAAAGGACTTGTCTCAGGTGGATATCTATAAGGAAATTTATGAGCTGGATTGGAAAAATAAAAAAATGAGGTTCGTGACCCCGGTCGGAAAATTCCTGAGAAAATTCAGCCTGGACGAATTGCCACAGCTCTTCAACGTCTTCCTCGGCCACATGAGCCTTGTCGGTCCGCGCCCGACGCTTCCCGGAGAAGTCGAACAGTACGAGAGTTGGCATCGCCGCCGGTTTTCCATGCGCCCCGGTCTGACGTGCCTCTGGCAAGTCGCCGGACGCCGCGAAGTCACGTTCGACGATTGGATGAAAATGGATCTCGAATACCTTGATCATTGGTCGCTGTGGCTTGATTTAAA
>JBGOYP010000384.1:0-2853 GCA_041479785.1 Candidatus Aminicenantia bacterium
CCCGGGAGGCGTTCTCGACCTACCTCGGCCACCTGAAAACCGACGGCATCATCGCCGTCCACGTCTCGAACCGTTACTTGAACCTCTTTCCCGTGATTCTGGGAGCATCGTTGAATTTTCGCCTAGCCATGACCTACATCGACTGGAATGAAGACCCGATGCCGCTGTGGTACCAGTCCTCGAAGTGGATTCTCCTGAGCCGCAACGCGGAATTCCTGAATTCGGACCCGATCCGGCAGGCGGCCAGCCTCGTTCCGCCGCATTCCACCGACCCCCTGTTGTGGACGGACGACTATGCCAGCCTGTTCAAAATCGTGAAATGGTAGCCCGCGACCTCATGGCCTCGTAGCTCGGCGAGAAGTAATCCGGCAACGTCGCCCGGAATGATTCGGGCTGCCGATTTCTCAGGATACTTTGAAGGATGACCGGCGGTCCTTTTATTCGCCGTACATTTCAGTAATGATCCGCCGGAGCGCGGCGGCTTCGTCCTCGGAAAGAAAGCCGATCTTGGAACTCAGCCGGGACTTACTGATCGTACGAATTTGGTCCACGGCGACCTCAGCCTCCCGGCGGCCGAACCGCACTTGCAGCCGCGAACGCCAGGTTGAATGAATCCGGGTGGTCAACGGGCAGACGGTCACTGTCTGTAATAGTTCATTAAGGGCGTCCAGGCTTACGATTACGACCGGCCTCGTTTTGGCCATCTCCGCCCCTTGGGTCGGTTCTAGGTTGGCCCAGCGAATCTCATAGCGTTTCATTTCTTTCCGCCAGGACGCCGATGGGAGTCATATCGCGATTTCCGTTCAGCGACTCGGGGCGATTCTTCGGCATCCCAGGGGATGGTTTCCAATCCGTCAGCGGCCGCAGCATCCCATTCGCCCCAGTCTTCTCCGGCGGTCGCCATTTCCCGGGCGGTCGCTTCCCAGGAGAGCTTTTCTATAAAGGGCCCGGCCGGGCGCAGCATAATGCCCTCGGTCCTCTCTTCCATAATGACCGCCTTTCCGATCCGATATCGGCGCAAAGTGGCGGCGGGAACTCGGACCCCTCGGGAGTTGCCTATGCGTGCGACCTTTAGCTCAATTGTCTTCACGTAATAACTGTAATTACTTTTGAATTAAATGTCAAGCAAAGAAAAGAATTCAAGAGGTAAATATGAATAGGCGCCGTTTTTGCTGGCTGCGTCCTTTTTGATTATATTTTGAGCAACGCCCGGCCCAGGACCGTGCTCAGGAAAGAAACTGAGCCGCCCAAGGCCGTCCCCCAAACAAGGTCGACCACCGTGACGATTAGCGGCCAATCCTTGAGGGTGGCCATGTTGCTCAGGTCGTAGGTCGCATAGCAGATCAAGCCGAACAGCCCGCCGAAAAAGAGGGCTTGGACGGGCGTGCCGCGTTCAAAGGCGGGGCGAATGATGAAGACCAGCAGCCCAAAAATATAAAGGACATAAAACAGCAGGGCCGCGGTCCATTGGACTTTGGGGCTGAGCATCGCGCCGAGATGTTTCCGATAGAAGCTTTTCGCCACGACGCCAAGCCAGACCATATCGATAACGAAGAAAACGACGAGCGTTACGACATAGAGAATCAACATGTCTTTGAAACTCATGGAACTCTCCTTTACCGATGTCGATTCGGCAGCCGCGCCAAAGACAAATTATTTCTTTGGAATAAGCGCATACGGGTTGGTCGGTTTCGGGTCGCCGCCGAAGCCGGGGGCGCCCGCGGCCCATAATAAACCCCGTTTCACGATCTCGCGCGCCTGGGGCACGTTGAAATCCGCCGCCACATGGCCGAGCGACGTATAAAAGATCCGGCCTTTCCCGTACATTTTTTTCCAGACGACGGGGACCGCCGCGCCCTTGACCCAGGGCGCGTACTGGCCGGTGAACGTCGTCGTGGCCAGGACCTCGTTCAGCGGGTCGACCTGCATGTAATACTGCTCGGAATGCATCTTGAAGTCCGTCAAGCCTTTCGTGATCGGGTCGTCATGGTTCGTGATTTGGACGTCGTAATCAATGACGCCGCCGGGATGCGCGACCCATTGCCCCCCGACCATGAATTCGTATTCGACGTTGCTCCGGAACGCGTCCGCCATCCCCCCGTGCCATCCGGCCATACCGACGCCGCCTTTGACGGCGTCCTCCAGACCTTTTTCCTGCTCGGGCGTGATACTAGCCATGGTGAAGACCTGGACGATGAGGTCGAGCGACTTCAGCTTGGCCGCGTCGAGGTAGGAGTCGAGAGTGTGCGAGACCTCGACGTCGAACCCCTGCTCCTGAAGCCACGGGGCGAAGATATCGACGCACTGTTTGGGCTCGTGGCCTTCCCAGCCGCCCCAGACGAACAGGACTTTTCTCTTTTTTATCGGCGACTGTCCGCCCAATGGAAACAACATCACGGTTGTAAATAAAACGAGAATCCCTAAGCTCCTAAGTCTTTTCATGGTCATTAGGATTTCCTTCGCTCTCGTCGTTCCATCATACTCAATAAAGCGCACGGGCGACAGGATCCGCGGAAATGTTCGAGCCTGTCATTCTTTGATCTCTATGATCCAGATGTTCCGATACCGGACGAGGCAGCCGTGGTCCTGGAGCGAAACCGGCATCTTGTCGGGATGCATTTTGTAGGGCGGCCGGGCTTTGTTCGCCGTCGGACCCGTCAATTCGATATAGCTCTGAACGACAATGCCGTTGTGAATGACCGTCATTCTCGCCGGCCGCGCAACTATTCCGTCTTTATCAAAGACCGGCCGGACAAAGATGATATCGTAGCTTTGCCATTCGCCCGGTTTGCGGCTGACGTTGAACATCGGCGGGTACTGGCCATAAATGGCGGCGGCCGAACCGTCGGCGTA
>JBGOYP010000385.1:0-2833 GCA_041479785.1 Candidatus Aminicenantia bacterium
ACAGCGGAAAGCCGGGACGCTCTACATCTGCGGCGACGAGGAGAGCGAGCCGAAACCCGGGATTTCGCCCATGGCCCCTCGAGTCGGCGTCGTGGCCCATATGCAGGCGAACCTGGCCGTGGAATTGCTGGTGAAAATAAATCGAGGGAGGGCCCATGTTCAAGGTCAATGAATATTTCCAGGGCCGGGTGAAGTCGCTGGCCTTCTCGACGGACGACGGGCCCGCGACCATAGGCATCATGTCGCCCGGCGAATATGAGTTCGGGACTTCGACGACAGAGGTCATGAGAATCATCAGCGGCGCGATGTCGGTCAAACTTCCCGGTTCGGACCGGTGGCAGGATTTCAAGGCCGGAGGCATGTTCGTCGTCGACAAGAATAAAAGATTTCAGCTGAAGGTGGCGGCGGACGTCGCTTATTTGTGTCTGTATCGTTGATCAGCCGGGGCTAGGGCTCGGCCGTCATTCCGATGTCGCCGAGGACAGATCCCGTTTCGTCCAGTCTCCGTTGATCAACCGCCACATCGTTCCCGTCGGGTTCCTGTCGCGTAGTTCAGGCGGAAGCCGGTCCGGCCGGACGTTGTCATAACACCGGAGAGCGGCAAAGCGCAGCATCGACGCCGGGAATCCGACCGCCGTAAAACCCGGGTGCCCCGCGGCGGGAAACGGCCCGCCGTGGACCATCGATGGAACGACGGCGATCCCGGTGGGCATTTTATCATTGAGAAGCCGGCCGACCTTGGTCCGAAGGACGGGCTCGATCCGCCGATAGAGAGGGTCGTCGTCTCCGTTTCTAGCCGAATAGATCGAAGCGGAGAGGTTCCCTTCGAGAGCTGTACAAACATCTCCCATTTCGTTTGTGTTTTCGCAACACACGAGAAGCGTCGCCGTCCCAAAAGCCTCGTTTTGGAAGGCGGCCGGGTGAGCCAATAGCCTTTTCCCGGACGTCTTGAGGAGCGTGTTCTCGAAACGGAATCCGGGTCCTTCGAGCGAACGGCCGCCCGCCAGGACGTTCGCCCCGCTCCGCGTCATCCGATCGACCGCCGATCGAAGGCCCTCGACGACTGTGCGGCTGAGGAGGAATCCGGAGGGCGGCTGTTCGAAGAGCTTCCGGAGCGTATTCTCAAACTCGCGGGCGCGGGCGTCCCGGAGGACGATCACGAGCCCGGGTTTCGTGCAGAATTGGCCGGCGCCGAGGCTGCAGGACGCGAAGAGCTCGGACGCGATCTCGGAGCCACGTTCCCGCAGCGCTCCGGGAAGGACGAAGACGGGATTGCTCGCCGACATTTCGAGATAGATCGGTTTTCCCGCTCGTTCGGCGGCCGCCTTCAATCCGAGCCCGGCGGGCCGGCTTCCCGTGAACGCCGTCGCACCGACAATGGGATGGGACACGAGTTTTAAGCCGTCCTCGGGCGTCAGGTGATAGACCATTTGGAGCATCGCCGGAGGGAGTCCCGTTTCTTTCAAACAGCCGAGCGTGATTTCGGCGAAGAGCTTGGTCGTTCCAGGATGGCCGGGATGGGCTTTAGCGACGACGGGGTTGCCGGCGGCGACGGCTGCCGCGAAATCGCCCCCCGTGGCGGAGTTAAACGCCAGGGGAAAATTGTTGGGGCTGAAAATGACGACCGGCCCGCCTAAAGGTCCGTATTTCGACCTGATATTGAGTTTCTCGTCGATCGTGGCCCGGCACCAGGACCGATCTCGGGCGGCGGCGGCCGCTTGGTGGAGCTGGTTGGTCGTCCGAGGCAGTTCGGTCAGCCGAAGGCGCGGCTCGGCCGGCAAGGCCGTCTCGAGATGAGCCGCCGCGACGATCTCGTCGGCCCGCTCTAAAATTCGCTCCGCGAAACGGTCCAGGAAGGACGCGATCGCGTCAGGGGAGAGGGCTTCCAATTCGAATGCTGTCCGGCGGGCAGCGACGAGAGCCTCTTCGAGATCCTCGAAGCTCGAGGTCGGATAGGAATCGGGAAGATCCTCGCCCGTGGCCGGGTTGACGGCATGGAACCGGCCGCGGGGCGACCGGGCGGGGCGCCAGGCGCCATCGACGAGGACGGGTTGGAGCTCAGACAACATGAACCGGCCTTATCGTCCCGAGAGGGATGGCCATGGCGCTGCGCTCCTCGCGAAGACGGGGACGGACAGTTTTATCCACCGGAGTAGAGCGGGGAGACGGCGATCCGGTCGCCGTCCTCGAGTTTTTCGTCAGGAGCGACGGCCCGACCGTTGCGGGTCATGATCTTCGGCCGCTGTTTGGAGACATGAATCAAGTCGAGCAGAGCTTCGGCCGTGGTCGACGCCGGGATATCCAGGTCCTTCTCGCTGAAGCCGGCCTCGTACATCAGCGGGCCGATCAGCTTGACCGTGATTTTCATGTCAGTTTCGCGGAACGTTCCGCCGCGGCCGCTTCCTCGACGAGGTCGAGCCGCTTCAACGTCGCCTTGGTCGGGATGCCGCGGTGGTCGTAGCCGCGCTGGTCGTAATAATGTTGAAGCAGCCCGTCATAGCTTTTTTGGTCCAGGATTTTTCCCGCGATCGGCCCTTCCGTGTCGGCGTTGGACGGGTCGAACCAAACGCGCGGCGGATAGTCGTCTTCGCGCGAGGCTCGGGGGAATTCGCGGAGGAAATGGAGCTTGATCAGGCTGTAAATCCGGTCCCCCGTCCGCCACATGTCATCCAGCGTCCAATTCAAGCCGGTCACCGTGTTGAAGTACTTGGGATAGTTCTCGAGCGGCCAGCCGATTTCGATCCAGGGAAAACGACAGGCGACGATGAATTCGAACATACCGCCCCGGATGCGCTGAAGCTCGATGACCTTGGCCGCTTTTTCCGGGCCGTAA
>JBGOYP010000386.1:0-2820 GCA_041479785.1 Candidatus Aminicenantia bacterium
AGGGCGATCGGTTCAAGCCCGTCAACGATGGTTTCCAAGTTAGGATTTTCTGGCATATTGATGCTTCCCTTTATATAACAGTTACAGGCCGATTTTTCGGGGCCTTCTTAAACCGACGCTCAGCGATGTTCATTCCAGGCTAATCCTTTATCGCTGATGATTTTCTTGCCTTCGCCCGGAGAAGATAAGCTGGCGGCTTCCAGGTCGGCATCCACCATGATTTCTACAAGATCCTTGAAGGAAACCTTCGGAAGCCCGAATCAAATCCCAATTATTTGCCGAGTCATTCATGATGATCCTCATGCAATCGGAGTTCCGCATGATTCGCTTTCGAGACATTAATCCGAATCTCGATATGCTACCGCCGTTGAGGTTCCCTCAAATGAGGCTCGCAGCATCGTACGAACGGTGGTATCCCCAGGTCTTCCCAGTGACCGTATAGCATATATCAAAAAAAACTACGAAAGCAAACCCAGGACGAACACAGCCGCTAATATTCCCAAAAGCCAGATGACGATCGTTATTTTATCATTGTATGCCGCCGAATTTAATAATATAATTTCATCGCTTCACCGCCATGCATTGTCCGAAGTGTAAAAGCCATCAGATCACTCGGTCCCATTCCAGGGGACTCGAGAAAATCGGGCGCGTTCTGTTCCTGCGCCGTTACTATCGCTGCCAAAAATGCGGATGGCGCGGTTCGCTGGCTAAAAAGATACGCGTGCGTTGGGAAAAAACCATTCTCGTGATCGTCTATTGCGTCATCCTCGCCTTCATCCTGAGAGCTTGTATCAATTACCAGCCCTCCTCCGGGGATAATTTGACGGCCGCGCTGAGAAGCGACGAGAATCGGCCTTGAAGTAACGTTGGAAAAGCATTAGAATCATGGACGACTTCGGTTTCAAAAGGTGCTCATGGGGAAGTGATGAGGTCAATGTCCTTTAAGCTCGTTCCAAAGAAGTTTTCGGGCGCGGCTGTCTTATCGGTTGCGCTCTGCCTTGTCTTTATTCTCTCGCCCGTCCGGCTTGCCGCGCAAGCCAAGGACCAGGTGGATCCTTTTTACGACAAGCTACTCGAAGCCGGCAAATATTTCTTCCAGCAAGGCAATTATGAAGGCGCCGTCGAAAATATCGGTATCGCCTTCTTCGGTTACCTCGACCATCCCGAAAAGCTCTTGGAGTGCTACGTCTATCTCGAGGTCTGCCAGTTCCTCCTAAAGAATACGGAGAAAAGCAAGTTCTACGACGACGAGATCAAGCGCTTGAACCTGCGCTCGAACCTCGACGCCCTCAAGCTTCCCTCGGGCCTCCGCGACGGGTTTCTCGAGATCAACGCCTATTTCAGCCGGCTCGGGGGCAAGGTGGCCGGCGACACGGCCTCCGGCCAAGTTACGCGGCTCATTTCTGCCGGACCGCCCCCTGCCGGTGCGCAGCCGCTGCCGCAACGCCAGCCGACGCCCCCGCCTTCTTCAACCAGCGATCCATCGGCCGAAGTCGACCAAAAGATCAAGAACCTGAAAGCCGTCATCAAGTCCTCAACGACCGGCCAGGACGCCTACTTTCGCTTGAGCGCCGTCTATCTCGATCAGAAGAAATACAAAGACGCCAGAAGAGTGCTCGAGGATCTCCTCAGCGTCGATCCCAAGAACGGCCGCGCTTATTTCGAAATCGGGGCGATTTTTTCACTAGAAAATAAGCCTTTGGACGCGGTCGCCGCCTACGCAAAGGCCTTACCCTTGCTTCCTGATGACATCGAGCTCAATTACGCCCTGGCGGTGATATTCTATGGACAGAATGACCTGGATAAAGCCCGCGCCGCGTTCGGCAAAGTTCGCCAGGTCAACCCGGATTACAAAGAAACGGCCAAGTACTGGTCGGCTTTAAGCGAGCGGGTCGCGGCCAAGCTCAAGGAGTCCCAGGACTTCCTCGTCAAGGCCCGAAACGAACCGAACCAGGATAAGAAGATCGGCCATTATCAGCGGGCTCTTCAAAGCGACCCCTCAAATGTTGAGGCGGCCTTTGAATTGAAAGACATCTGGGGGTCACGGAAGAAATACGGCGACGCCGCGAACATCCTGGAAACCTTTCTAAAATATTCTCCGGAGAATCTCCGCACCTATAAAGAGCTCGGTGAGGTCTATATCGCCGAAAAGGCCTATCTCAAAGCCGTCGCCGCGCTGACTCGAGGCCTTAAATACGATCCCGTCGCCGTTGAATTGCGGTTTTTGCTGGGGACGGCTTACATGGGCGCGAAAAAATATGCGGAGGCCGGCGACGAGTTCGACATCGTCCTGGCCGGCGACCCGAAGTATAAGAACGCGAGGGCCCTCCGCCAGACTTGCCAGGAGAAGCTGAAAAAATGATATGGCGGCTCCGCCGACATCGAGGGAGTTTTGGCCGGGCCGGAGGGGCGCGCTGCGGCGCTCGGCCGGCTTGCCCCGTCATTCTCGTCGTTCTCCTCTTGGCCGTGTCCCCGCTCTTCGCCCGGACCTGGAAAGGGGACGAGTTGCTGCGCCAATTCAGCCTCGCTTCCTGGAAGCTGGGGCCCTTCCACATCCGGCCCGCGATCGTCCTCAATGATTTCGGCTACGATTCGAACATCTATTCGACCAATGATCCCGTCAAGGATTATGCCTTCACGGTCGGACCGGCCGTCACGGTTTACGCCGCGATCAAGAAAACGATCGTCTTCACCGTGTCCGAATCTCCGCGCTATGTCTATTATCTCGAAACGAAGCGCGAGCGGACTTGGAATAACTATTTCCGGGGCGATATCCATTTTCTCTTCAACAGGTTCTATATCTCGGCGGGCGTCAGCCTG
>JBGOYP010000387.1:0-2806 GCA_041479785.1 Candidatus Aminicenantia bacterium
ATCAGATTGAACGCGGCCGCCAGCTCACGGAATTCATCCTGATGACGGATCGCCGCTTTGGCCGTGAAGTCTCCGCCGGCGACGCGGCGCGAGGCCTCGGTCAGCTTGCGGATCGGCCGGAGAAAATGGAGCGAGATCAGGAGCGCCAGAATCAGAGCGCCGACGGCGATAATCACCCCGGCGGCGCCGATCGAAGTCCGCAGACCGGCGATCAAGGCGTCAACGTTCCTCATGAAGAGGCTCGTCCTCAAGACCGCCGCGATCCTCCCATTTCGGGTGAGGGGCGTCCCGACGTACAGCATCCGTTCTTCGACCGTATCGCTGAACCTGATCGACCGGCCGGCCTTGCCCTCCAGCGCTTGCGCGACCTCGGGACGGTATCGATGATTTTCCATGTGCGACGGCTCCCGTTCGGAATCGGCGAGGACAAGGCCCTGCGGGTCGATGACCGTGATCCGGGTTTTAATCTCCTTCCCGAGGGCTTTCAGGTAGGCGTCCATCTCCCGCGTTTGGCCCCGGTCCAAAAAACCCTGGACATCTGCGGCCAAGGCGCGGCCCAGATAATTCAACTCCTGGGCCAGGGTGTCTTCGTAATGCGCCCGGATCTTCGAGAACGAAAAGCCTAGAATCAAGGCGCTGAGGCCGACGACAACGAGGACATATCCGCCGAACAATTTCAGGAAGATGGTTTTTTTCATTCTTCGACCTTGCAATCTATTATATCCAAAAACGTCCCATCGGCGCTACGTAAGGGCGGCTTCAGCGTCAGCCGGCCGCCGCAGAGCCTGTCTCGTATCCGCGAGCCTTCCCCTGACCAGGGAACTCATGGTATAAATTCGGCATGAACGCGAGGCGTGATTTTGGACGACGAGCCCGGCCCGGGGATTCCTGCAAGGTTCGGTCCCGCCGGGACGCCGAGGAGGCGAAACATGCTGAAATGGATGCTCTTAGGACTTTGTGTCTCGGCTATGGTCGTGGCTGCGGCCGCGGCGGCCTACGAATAAGACGTGATCAAGACGTCACAGGGCGATTTGAAGATCACGTTCATCGGCCATGCATCCCTCATGTTCACGTTCGCGGGAAAGGTCATCCAGAACGACCCGGTGGGACAGATGGCGGACTATAGCCAATTTCCGAAGGCCGACCTCATTCTCATCGCTCACGAACATGGCGACCATCTCGACCCGAAGGTGATCGAATCCATTCGCAAGCCGACCACCGATATCGTCGTGGCCGATAAGTGCGCCGGGAAGGTTCCGGGCGCCTTCGTCATGAAGAACGGCGATGTCAAGACCTTCCAGGGCATCAAGGTTGAGGCTGTGCCCGCCTATAACATCGTCAATATGCGCGGCCCCGGAAATCCGTACCATCCGAAGGGCGACGGCAACGGCTACGTCCTGACATTCGGAGACAAGCGGATCTACATCGCCGGCGATACCGAAAATATTCCGGAGATGACCAAGCTTAAGGACATCGATATCGCCTTCCTGCCGATGAACCTGCCTTATACCATGTCGCCGGAGATGACCGCGGCCGCGGCAAAGGTTATCCAGCCTAAAATTCTTTATCCTTATCATTTTGGGAACACGGACACGCAGAAAATCATCGACCTCTTGAAAGACCAAAAAGGGATCGAAATAAGGATCAGGAAGCTGAATTAAACGCGGCGGGCGCGACTCTGGTAAGCGAGGATCGTTTCGCGGCTTTGCCTGGGGTGGGCCAGGATCCGGGGAAGTTCGGCGAAAGCCCTAGGATAATCTTTCATCGGGACGCC
The DNA here is from genome assembly GCA_041479785.1 of Candidatus Aminicenantia bacterium. GTDB lineage: Bacteria > Acidobacteriota > Aminicenantia > Aminicenantales > UBA4085 > JBGOYP01. The sequence goes on from JBGOYP010000387.1 coordinate 1,775, forward strand.
CGACGGAGCGCCATAAAAAAAGCTCCCCGGGCAGGACTCGAACCTGCAACCTATTGGTTACAAGTGCCCCGGAATTTCTTCCGGGCTCGGACTATCTCTTCACCCGTCCCTGTTCGAGGGCTGAGGGTGTCGGGCGCTTCCCCCGTCCCGCATTTTATTGCGGGGCGGAGTACGAGCTTGCGCTCTAGTCTCTGCACCTTCCCCGCCGGTCAGTCCGACCGGCTAGAGCTTGGCTCAGGGTTGCCGTTCTCCGCAGCCTGCGGAGGGCAGGTTTCCCTGAATTCACCCGATTCTTCGACCACGATCTCTCGTGGAAGCTGCAAACCTTACAGCCAACCGCTCTGCCAATTGAGCTACCGGGGAGCAGTCTGGGCTAAGTTAGCAAAAATGAACCAAAATATCAAGCCGCCGACGCCCTTCGGACGAGGAGCGGGATTCCCTCTCAATAAAAATACCCGGCTCGAGTGACGATACGGTAGGATTTGTCTTTGACCCGGACGAGGAGTTTCTTAAATGCCGCGTTTTTGGACTCGGCGGCCGGCGTGAAATAGAGCATATAGCTCTCGTCGGCGGCCTTAAACATCTCTTTTATCGCGCTGTCGGGGTTCTCGGTCGTCGTCGTCATCCCGCCCGTCGCGGCCGAAACCTCCGAGAACGCTTTGAACACGTCTTCGGACTGTTCGCGCATCGTGATCCCGGAAATCCGCTCAGGCTGCTTGTTAATAAAGAGGAGATTGAAATTGACATCCGCATCGGCAAAGGCTTCGTTGAGTTTTTGAGGATTGAGGACAATGTTCCGGTTGTAATACGCGAAAAGTTCCTGGAGGTCGCCTTGGATGTTGAAATCGCCCGAATTGGCCATCATCAGGGTGTTGTATGTTTGGGGACTGATTTCAGGCCGAAATTCTCGCTGATAGATATAAAGGATATATTTCTGGCCGTCGACGTCTTTGAGTGACCGGGCGAAGGCGACCAGCTTGGCCTCGTCCGCCTGACGGAGCGACTCCATTTTCGTCAGAGCGATTTTATAAT
>JBGOYP010000388.1:0-2797 GCA_041479785.1 Candidatus Aminicenantia bacterium
CCCGCTCGGGCGACCCGACGTATATCGCGCCGTCCGTGGCCGACCTTGTCGTCATCGAAACCGCGACCGGACGCCCAATCCGCGTCCTCCCCAAAAAGGACCAGTTCAGGGGCGTGACGTGGTCGCCGGACGGAAAGCGGCTGGCGTTCTTTCTCTATAAAAAACCGGCCTTCGAGCTTCTTATCTGGAACCGCGAAACGCGGACGTTCGAGAAATCGGCGTTCAAACAGGCCAGGCCGATCGCATCCAACTCGCCGCTCGCCTGGACCTCGGATGGAACGAGGCTTTATCTGACCGTCCGGGCGAATGACTGGGAGGCCAAAACCGCGGACATGTTCCGGAATGTGACGTCCTCGCCGACCATGGTCTTCGACTCCGAGAAACCCTTCCTTCCCTGGGACGAGGTCGCCCGGCGCGGCCGCCTGGTCATTCCGGTCGTGTGGGAGATTTCCGCGAATAAAGTGACCGAGCTCGCCCCGGAGCTTCCGGTCGTGTCGTCGCGCCTGACCCGGGACGGCCGTTTTCTGGTCTTCGAGCGCGACGTGACCGAAAAGACGAACTACGACGTCATCGGCGGAACGAAGAATCAGCTCGAGACGATCCCGCTCGCCGGCGGGACGCCGCGCGTCCTGCTCAAACCCGCCGAGCAACGGTCGCTCGTCTGGACGATCGACGGTAAAACGCTGGCCTATGCCGAAAAAGGCGACGTCTTCGTCATGGGCTTCGACGACAAGGAACCGCGGTCGTTGACCGCGGAAAAAGAACCGGCCGACAAGACGGATACGGCCAAAGAGGACAAAACCGTCGAGAAGAAGAAAAAACAGACGTTCGGCATCAGCCGTTTCAGCCCCGACGGCGGGCTCCTTCTATGCACAAGCACGAGGCCGCAGGCGGACGAGGACAAGGATAAGCCGGTCAAGCCGGCGAACCCGCCGCGGCAATACTGGCTCCTCAACGTCAAGACCGACGATAAGGAGATGATTTACGAGCTGCCCGAAAAAGAGGAAGACCGGCCGACCCTGCAGCTCGTCGATTGGAGTCTGAACGGCCAACTCCTGTACTTCTCGTATGCCGCGACGGACAAATATGAGCGCGGCCTGGCCCGATTCGATGTCCGGGCCAAAACGATGTCCTTCCTCGTCCGCTCGTCCCGCCAGTACTCCCGGTGGCGGATGTCCGAGGACGGGACCAGCTTTATTTACATGGAATCCGACGGGGACCGGCCCGAAGAACTCTATGCCGCCGGGAACGACTTGGCGAAGCCGACGAAGCTGACCGACCTCAATCCGGGGCTCAAGGACAAAGCCCTCAGCCATACCGAACTCATCTCCTATCGCGACGCCGACGGCAAGACGCTCTACGGCGTTCTCTATTACCCCGCCGCGTACGAGAAGGGTATAACCTATCCGCTGATCACCGAGGTTTATGAGTCCTATTTTGATAACGGGTTCAACGCCGTCCTGAATATTTTTACGTCGGCGGGGTACGCGGTCCTCCACCCCTCGGTAAATTTTACGACCGGCTATCCCGGCGAAGCTTGGGAGAAGGGCGCGCTGGCGGCAATCAACAAGGTCATCGAGATGGGCGTCGCCGATCCGGACCGGCTGGGCATCCAGGGCACGAGCTACGGCGGTTACGCGACCGTCCTCCTCCTGACGCAGACCGACCGGTTCAAGGCCGCCATCAATAACTCCGGAAAAGTGGACATGCTGAGCTTTTACACCCAAAGCCCCCGGCTGGGCGTGAGAAACACTCACGCTCCGGAAAAGAGCCAGGACCGGCTCGGCGGAACGCTCTGGGATTATCCGGAACGATATCTCGCCCATTCGGCGATCCTGCAGGCCGACCGGATCAAAACGCCGCTGCTCTGCATCACGGGCGACTTGGACCCGAACGTCGAAGCGGTCCAGTCCCAGGAGATCTTCACCGCGCTTCGCCGGCTTGGGAAAAAATGCGTCTGGCTTCGCTACCACGGCGGGGCCCACGGCGGGCCGAATTCGAACGAGGAACGGAAGGACATGTATTCGCGGATGCTGGCCTGGTTCGACACGTATCTCAAGAAGGACATAAAATAAACCGGAAGCGGATTTGTCCTTAGGGAGGTCAAAATGCAACGACACGCTCGACGATGGTTCATGGGACCGACGATATCGGCGATGCTGGTCGCCCTTTTTTCGTTATTGCTTGTCGGGAACGGACAGCCGCTTCCGGCGGCGTCCGACGACCCGGTTTTCGACAGCTGCACCAGCGTTTTCGTCGGCCCTCTGGCCTCGGCCGACGGTTCGACCATGACGTCGCACTCCTGCGACAGCGGCAGCGACCGGACCTGGATCACGATCGTCCCCCATCAATCCCACCCGCCGGGAGAAATGGGTAAAGTCTTTTTCGAACCGAAGCGGAGCAAGGGCCCCGACGATACCGACCGGGTGGAAACGGGCGAAATCCCGCAACCGCCGGAAACCTATGCTTATATCAACGCGGCCTATCCGATCATGAACGAGTACCAGCTCGCGATCGGCGAGACGACGATCGGCGGCCGGGCCGAGCTCAAGAGCGACGGCATCATCGACGCCCCCGAGCTGTTCCGCCTCCTGCTGGAGCGAGCGAAAACCGCGCGCGAAGCCATCCGGATCGCGGACGATTTGACCAAAACCTATGGTTATAACGACTGGGGCGAGAGCTTCACCTTCGCCGATACGAAAGAGGCCTGGCTTTTCGAGATCTACGGACCGGGCAAGGGCAACAAGGGCGCGGTTTGGGCCGCCCAGCGGGTGCCGGACGAAGAGGTCAGCGTCTC
>JBGOYP010000389.1:0-2783 GCA_041479785.1 Candidatus Aminicenantia bacterium
CGGTTTGATGGCTGAGAACCACCCGTCCTGGGCCTCTAGACGATAGCGCCGTGGAGCAAGAAAATAGCAGAATCGTCAGGGGCTGTCAATCTAAAATCGGCCGCGCCCGGCGCTCGGATTGACAATATCGTCCGAACCGTTATATATCGGACGCATGGCCCGCCTCAAAGCGCCGCGCCGATGGTCGCCGATTGTATGGGTGATCATCTTCAGCGCCGGGCTCAACGTTACCGCGGTCTGGTGGGGCCTGCCGAACGACGTGAGCTGGGCGCCCGACGAAGTCTCGCCGTCCCGCGTCTTTGACGGCTTGACACGCCTTTTTTCCCACGGCTGGTCCGACAAGTACCCGCCGGTCCATTTTTACGCCCTGAGCATCGTCCTCTTGCCGTTTCTCGGCCTCGACCACTGGAAGGTCGTGGATTTTTCCCAGCCTCGCGCCGCCGCGGCGATCGTGATCGCCTTTCGCTTTCTGACCGTTCTCATGGCCGCCGGGCTGATCTATCTCATCTACCTCTGCGGCCGCGAATTGATCGGCAAACGCGGCGCGCTGTGGGCCGCGATCATCACCGCCCTCCTCACGCCATTCCCTTACTACGCGAAGACGGCGAACCTCGACGTTCCGTATTTGTTCTGGTTCGTCTGGTCGCTCTACTTTTTTATCCGCCTTTTTAAAACACGTCGAACTCGATACTATCTCTTGTTCGCCCTGACGGGGGTCCTGTCCATCGCTACGAAAGACCAGGCGGCGGGGCTTTTCATGCTCGCGCCTTTAGCCGTCCTCTGGGCCGATTGGACGGGAATAAAATCGTCCGCGTCGGGCGGCGCCATCTGGCGCCGACTCCCCTATTTAATCTATGTCAAGGCGGCCGGAGTCGCCTGTGCCGCATTTCTCCTGGGATTCAACGTGATCTTCAACGCCCGCGGATTCGTGGACCACGCCAAAGTCATCTTCGGTCCGGCCAGCGAGACCTATCAAGTTCTTCCGAAAACGGTCGCAGGCTACGGGCGATTGCTCGTTTTAACGATATATAACATCCGGTTCTGCCTCGGTTGGCCGTTTTTCCTGGTCTGCCTCGCCGGTCTCGTTTTGGCGATTGTCCGAAAACCCCGGCCTCGCGCGCTTCTGTCCCTGATATCCTTCGCTGTCGCGTATCTTATTTTTTTCATCGGCCTCAGCCGGATCACGTTCGACCGATACGTTCTTCCGGTCGCGATCATCCTGGCCCTGTTCGGCGGCCTGGCGATCGACGAGGCGTTGAAAAGCCGGTTCCGCGCCGCGGCCTATGTCGTGGTCGCGGCGGCGACCGCGTACGCGCTTCTCACCGTAGCGGCCGTGGACGTCTTTATGCTCAAGGATTCGCGCTATGATGTGGAACGATGGATGCGGGCTCATCTCGAGCCCGGCGCGACCGTCGGCGCCGCAACCCCGTGGGAATATCTCCCCCGGTTCACCGGGTTCCGGGTGAATATGCTCGACTTGTCAATCGCCGCGTTCGAACGCGAACCGAAGCCCGAGGTCGTCGTGTTCGCCGACAAATACCGGCTCAACCAGGCCGAAGGCTCGCCCGAACGGGAGTTCTTCGCCCGGTTTGCGGAAGTCCCGCCCGGATACCGGCTTGTTCTCAAGCAACAGACCCGCCTGGCCTGGTCTCCGCTCCGGTTCAGCGAAAATATGTCGAACCTGGAAACGATCAATCCGGAAATTCGAGTTTATCAACGAAAGCAATATCCCTAAGGCTATCGCTTCTGGCGCGATGACGCATAGAAGCCTCTCTTTTCTAGCGAATAACGAGCGGAAACATCTTTAAAACGAGGCGTTCGAACGTGCTCCGGCTGGCGATGAGATAAAACCGCCCGGCCGAAAGGACAGGAACGAACTCGGCGCGAAAAGCCTCGGACAGGCGGGCGTAATCCGAGTTTTCTAGATAGCCGAAGGCGCTCTCCCCGTGTAACAAGGCCGAAAGTCCGCCCTCCGTCTCGGCACTGCGGATCGCACGGTCCACGTAAAAGGCGAAATCGGCAACGGCGCTCCAATAGCCGATTCCGAAGGTGGCGACGGGCCGGTCAGGCGATGTCCAATCGCGGATATACGGAGCCATTTTTTTTATGTCGGTCTTGTCGGGGGCCGCGATCCGGCCGAACGAAAGCGGCGTCACGGACGTGACAAGAAGGACAACCAGCGTAAACGCCGCCGTCCCGACGAGAAACCGGCGATAAATTTTCTCGGACGCACGTCCGCCCAGCACGACACCGATGAGCAAGGCCGCGCCGGGATACACCGGCGCCATATAGCGATAGAACTTCGTCCCGCCCGCGCTGAAGCCCGCGAGAATGATCAGGACCCAGAGTAGGAAAAGGATCGGAGGCTTGCGCTTCTTCCAAGATCGCACGGCCAAGACAGCGGAGACGATGAGGAACGGAAACCAGGGCCAGTAGCGCTTGGCAAGCGCGCCGAGATACCAGAAATAACTCGCGACCGAAGCGCCCCAGCCGGATTCCGCGGGCCGTGTCCCCCCGACGAAATTGCCCCAGACCTGGTCGACAAAATAACTCCTGAGGAAACCGTTGAGCTTTCCCGCGAGGGCCAGAGGAACGACCCATAATCCGACGACCACGGCCATCGCCAGGAAAAAAGCCCCAAGGCGCGCCGGCGAAAAGAACGACCGGTCGCGGACGGCCAGGGCATACACGAACAGGATGACGATCACGGCGGCCGCGGGAACGCCTTTGGTCAAAAGGGCGAGACCGGTCGCGACGCCGGCGAGGGCGTCGAACAGCAAGCC
>JBGOYP010000390.1:0-2779 GCA_041479785.1 Candidatus Aminicenantia bacterium
CCGCTACTTCTTGCCCCATAACTTGATGTCGTCGAAGCAACCGGTGTCGTCGAATGACCCGACGCCGACGAGGCCGCGGCGCAGCGACGTGTCGCGGGCCGTCAGGATCGGGACGTTCATATCATCCAAATAAGCCTTAATTTCGCCCGTGGCCCCGTCACACGTCACTTTGAAGTCATGCCAGTTCATATCCGTCAGGCGGAAAACGGATTTTCCTTCCGGCTCCGTATTGATCTTCACCCGGTCCGACCCATTGACCAAGGCGATGACGTTATGGACATTGTCGCTCGAAGCGGCGAAATGGACGTAATAGAAATGGGCCGGGTCCTGGTAATGGAAGATGACGCACATGTCCCGCATGGGGTTGGCCGGATCGGTATAACATTGGAGGCGGCCGGCGACCGCGAAGGAGGTCACCTCGCGGCCTGACAGGAGAGACCAGGATGTCGGGGCGCGGATCTTTCCCGGCTCGCCGGGGGCCGTCAATTCATAGACCATCGAAACATCCTTCTTGACGACGCGCCAATGGCCCGGATCTTTAGCCTTCCAGCCGTCGGCTTTTCCGTTCTCGAAATCAGATTGGGCGAGGAGCGACAGGCCCGAAGGGCTCTGGATCAAGGCGGACATCGAGAGAGCGGCGAGAACGAGGCCGACGAGGACGGCAGCGGGAATCCGGCGCTCTCTCAACACCTCATCCCGTCCAAATACCCCGGGTGCATCCAGGGCAGATGAGTCCCCGCCATGAACGGTTCCAGGGTCACGGCGAGCTTTTTCATCTCGTCGGGCGTCAGCGACTTGAAGCTCTTGAGGAGCGCTGCGTTCTTCCGGATCACGTCCACGCTGTCCGTCCCGATGACGACGGAGTGGACAAGACGTAAGCTCAGCGCGTAGCGGATCAGATCTTCGGCCGCGATCTCCTTGACGGTTTCCCGGGGCCGAATGGCCTTGATGAGCATAATGCCCATCTTCTTCTCGGCGGCCGTGGGGACGGCCAGCTTCTCCATGTCGCCTTTGCGCTCCTGATAATGGTTGAGGGCGATGAGCATGGTATCGAAGTCGAAGCGGCGGGCCGCTTCGGCCATGGCCTCGGCCGAGAGATGCCCGGTGAAGCCGATGAACCGGGTCGCCTTCTCGTCCTTGAGCTTGCGCAGAGCTTTGAGGACGCCGTCGGGCACGCCGATGGCGTCGAGGTCGGCGACCGACTTGACGAGATGGATTTGGTAGAGATCGAGATGATCGGTTTTCAGGCGCTTCAGGCTTTCTTCGAACTCTTTCATCGCCCCGTCGTAGGTCCGGGATTCGGCCTTGGTGGCCAGGAAGACCTCCTTGCGGCGGTCCCTTAAAACCATCCCCAACCGTTCCTCGCTGATGATATTTCTGTTGCGATAGCTGTAGGCTGTGTCCCAATAATAAAAACCATGATCGAGCGCGGCGCGGAGGATCTCCAGGGCTTTGTCCAGATCCTCCACGGCGCAGAAGCGGCTGCCCAAACCGATGCCGATCCGCGGCACCTTGACCCCGGTCTTCCCGAGCACGACCGTCGGCAGTTCTTTGGGATCATAGGCAGGGCCGGCCTGGCCCGAAAACAGGTCTTTGAGCGGAACGCTCCCGGCGGCGGCAGCTGCGGTCACGCTCATTTTGATGAACTCCCGGCGGTGAAGACGCTTGTTGTCCATGATCTCCCTCATCGATAAAGGCCAGCCTTCGGACTTTCTTCTTATTCTACTTGTGGGCTAAAATAGTTCAATATGCCGATGAAGCCGTCAAAGCCTGCGCCTGGCAGGACCCCTATTACGTCAAGCCTTTGTTCTTCGGCCGATAAATTCCGGGGACACTAACCTTAATTCGCTTAAAGAAAATTCTTGGGCCCAAGCTCTACACGAATTAGGGTTAGTGTCCCTGGAATTAAAGCCCAGAAATTCGGCGGAACTCTTGGGTTTAGTGCTTGACTTGCGGCCGGAGAAAAGTTACACTATTGTGTAACATTATAGGGAGGCTTTTCATGCGCTTCGCAGGGATCAAAGAGCTCAAACAAAAAACCATGGAGCTTATCAAGGAATCGAAAAAGGACGACATCATCATCACGGCTTACGGCAAGCCGGCGGCGATCCTTCATCACGTCACGAACGAGGACGTCGCTGACTATCTCATCGAAAACGATCCCGAGTTTCGCGCGAAGATCGAGGAAGCCTATGCCGAATACCTGAATCTCGGAGCGATCAGCGCGGATGTTCTCCTCAAAAAACTGGAGCAGCGCCGTGCAAGAAAAGCGGTTTAAGGTCGTCTTCAGTCCGGCCGCAGTCCGGGACATTGACGGACTCGAGGTTGAAACGGCGGTTCAAATCGTCAAAGATATCAAGACGTATCTCGAGACGCGCCCGATACCGATTGGAAAGAGCCGGGTTAAAAAGCTCACCGGCTTCAACCCGCCCCTGTTCAGGATGCGCAGCGGCGATTTCCGCGCCTACTACAGACTCCGCGGCGATGAGGTCGTCATCCTTGTCGTCACGCGGCGCAAGGACAGCGACAAACGACTGAAAAGAATCGCCGAAGGGACTGCCCCCGCATTTAGCCGGGCTAAAAGACCTGGCCGCAAGCATTGATGCTCCTTATTTGAAAACAGGCAACACATCCCCTTAATTCCCAGAAATCCGTCAGAGTACCGGCCATGGATGAACGAAATTCGGCTGGAAATGGATATTGTGTCACCAAAATTTCTCTGGGTATCGTATCTCCGATGTTCTCTTTTCGACTTTAAGTAACACCGATAAAATTCCAG
>JBGOYP010000391.1:0-2779 GCA_041479785.1 Candidatus Aminicenantia bacterium
ATTCGTATGTCCCTCCCAAACCCCGCATTCAAGTCACGCCTCTCTATCCGGAGAACTGCAAGCTCAAAGGCGTCGAAGGGACGGTCACTCTTTTCGTCCAAACGGATGAATCGGGAAAAGTGAAGACCGTCCGTATTTGGCAAAAGGCGCATCCCGACCTCGACAACGCCGCGCTCGAAGCGCTTCGCCAATGGACCTTCGATCCTTTCATCGGAAAGGACAAGCCGGCCGCGGGATCCTTTTTCATGACGGTCGACTACAAATTGCCCGTGTCGGTGGCTCCGGCCGGAAGCGGGGAAAATAAAAAAGAGAAGACCGGCGCGATGATGGACGAGACGAAACGGAAGTGAGATCTGGGGGCGACGATGGTTTTTAAGCGGGACGATACCGCAGGATGAGATGCCGAGGATGAACACGCGCCGCTTTTTGACCTTAGCTGTCGGCCTGGCGCTTTTTGGCTCGCAACTATTATCTGCTGAAGAAGTCGTTCTCAGAGTTCTGCTTCTTCAAGGGACTAGGGATGAAGGGAAGGCCGGCGTCCAACGAACGCTGGCGTTAACGGCGGCGGATCATCCCGCGCTGGCTTCGCTCAAAAAAAGGGCGGCCGTTTCCGAATCGTCTTTCAAAGCGGCGGTCGTGGAGGCTCTGATGGAAACCGCGGACCTGAAGACGGCGGATGTCCTGTTCTCTTTCGCCAAAAAATGGAACGACGGCGAACCCGATTTGACCGATACCGTTAAACTCGAGCGGACCGCGTTCCGCTTCGAATTCGGGCTTCATCGGCTTGCCCCTCAGCGATTGTCCGTCCGGATGACCCTCTTTAAAACCAGGGAAATCCCGCTGTCGGGAAGAGCCTTGGCCGCGGAGATGGCGAAAATCCTGATCGACGGCGATCAGATGGAAAAAATCCTGGATCGAGAGGCGATGTTCGATCTTGGCGATCCCTCCGTCTTCGAAATTCCCGCCGGGAGGGGTTATTATTTTCTGGCCCTTCATTTTATGGATGCGACGCCGAGCCAGGATCTCTCCGAACCGAGAAAGGCGAATCCGTCGGCTCCCGAGAGTTCTCTGGAGCCGCTCAAGGCGATCCGCCAAGTCCTGCCATTCTATCCCGAAGAGTTGAGGCGAGCGGGGGTGGAGGGGGCCGTCGAACTCCAAATCGCCATCGACGAAGAAGGAACCGTCCGAGGCGTCAAGGTGTTGAAATCTCTCCACCCATATCTGGACTATACGGCCGTCCAGGCGCTCCGCCAGTGGACGTACGTTCCCGTTCTCCAGAACGGAAATCCGGTTCCGGTCTATTCCACGGTCATCGTCAATTTCACCCGAGAGGCTTATCGTCAGGCCGAAGAGCAGAGCCTGACCCAGATCGGAAGGGACCCTACGCCAGAGTTGGGATATGGGCCAACGCTCCGTCTGATCCTCGATCGGTGCGCCGAGTATTGTCGGAAAGTGATCAACTCCGCGCTGGATTTCATCTGCGAGGAGACGATCGAGGAGATCCATTACCGGTTCGGGCCCGATACGCACTGGAGCGGCGTCGCCGTCAGCCCTAAGGGCGGAAACGGAGTTCCCTATGTCACATTCTGGATCCCTACATTCGATCCCCAGCGGACCGAGAAAAACGTCTTCGTCTGCGATTATTTGTTCGTCAAGAACGCCGACCGGATCGACCAGCGACGGATCATTCTGCGCGACAACGGCCGGGCGCTGCCCGATCGAAATCGGCTCTTGGAAGGAAAGACCTATTCGGCGCTTATGCCACTGATGGCTTCCGTGAATTTCCTGCGGCAGGATTATCAGTCCCTCTATCACTACAGAATATTAGCCGAGGAGAGAATCAAGGGGAAAAAAGCGTATGTGCTCGAGGCCATGCCCCGATACGGCGATGCCCGGAGCGTCCAATATGCGAAGATTTGGGTGGATCAAGTGACCTCCCAAATCCTGCAGAGCGAAGTCGAAGGGGTACCTCTCATGGGCTTCGACGATGTTCTCGAAGACGCTACGCGGTTCAATACGAGCCCTATCTTCACGGTCCGGCATGTCTATCAAACGGAGAAGAACGGAGTTTTGTTCCCCAGCCAGTCGACGGTGCGGGTCGAATATCCCCGGTCGGACAATCCGTTCGATGGGAGGATGGTCAAACTGAAGATGGAGCTGGGCTATAAGAAATACAAATTTTTCGCCGTCGAGACCGAAAACCGGGTCATAAAGTGAGGAAAACGACGATTGGGTTTCTGCTGCTGTGCGCGGCCGCGCTGATCTCTCTCGGTTCCCCGGACGGCTCCCCGCAGGTTTTAAATTATTTTGAGGGAGGCCGGAAGCCTGCCCTCGAGATCATGAAGATTGGAGGCGGACTCTATCTGGCCAAGGGCGAATGGGGGGCCAACGTCGGCTTCTTCGTTGGGGATGACGGAGTCTTCATAATCGACTCCAAAACGACGTCCGGCGCGACAAAAAAGGTCGTCCAAGAAATCCGCAAGATCACGTCCAAGCCCATCACCAAAGTCGCGTTCACGCACAGCGATTCGGATTGTTTCAATGGATATGACGTTTACCCCGCCACAGCCGAGATCATCTGCAGCTTGAAGTGCCGCCAGGAACTGACGGAGGGCCGGTGGACTTTTTTAGAGATGAACGCGCCGTCGGACATTTATTCGTCGGGACCGACGTCGATGCCGATGTCGGATTTCCATCCGGCGGTTTCTTTCGGAGGGCAACTGAATCTCCGGTTCGGGTCCGAGACGATCGAGCTGTTTCAATATGGCTCAGCCCATAC
>JBGOYP010000392.1:0-2767 GCA_041479785.1 Candidatus Aminicenantia bacterium
AAAACACGTATTTTCGTTTCTCGCGGTTTTCGGTCTTTCCGCCGCCCTGGCCTCGGCCTCCACTCCTGCGCCGCCGTCGAAATTCGGCTTCAAGCTGACGGGTGGCCTCAGCTATCAGGGCCAGTCCGACGCCAACGCCAACCTGGTCGACAACTGGAACGCCATATACACGGATTACGTCAGGCTCGGCCTGTCGGCGCCGCTGTCCGGCGAGCTCAAGCCTTTTCATTGGGGGCCGGACATTTCGGCGGAGGTCACTTACGAGTTCAAACCCGGCCTCGGAGTCGCGCTCGGCGTCGGATATCTCTCGACGCATAAGTCGGGGGACGACAACGTCCTGGCGACCAACGAGATCTCGCACTCGTATGACGACGCGATCCATGCCGTCCCGGTGACCCTGGCCTTCCATTATTCCCGGCCGCTGTCCGGCCGTTTCGGCCTGTCCGCCGAAGCGGGATTGGGCCTCTACTTCGCCAAATGGACCGAGACCGCCGCGACTCAATTTGTCAGCGTCCCTCACTATCCCACATCGTACACGATTAAAGGGAGTGGGCTGGGTTTTGGAATCCATGGGGGGATCGCTCTGGAAATAGCCATCGCCCGGCCCGTTTTTCTTGTCGTCGAAGCGGTCGGGCGCTATACCAAGATCGGGAATCTGACGGGAAACGTTGTCTACGCCTCGAGCGACGGGACGTCAACGACCACTGAAGGAAAATTCTATTATTATGAATGGTTTAACGGCACAACGAAGAAAAGCTATCCCCAGGTTTATCTCTATACGGACGAAGAGGCCAAGACGGATAAGAACCTCGTCAACATCCGGGACGCCAGAGCGGACGTCTCCGGCTTCGGTCTCAAGGCCGGCGTGCTCGTGCGATTGTGAGCGGCCGGCGCCCGATCAATACCCCGGGAGAGCTTTGACGTTTATCAAGTTGTTGCCTTCGTTGCTTTCCTTGATGATGTTGTGGGGGTCGACGTTCGCCCGAAAATACTTTTGCAGCGAGCTGACCTCATAGACGAAGTTCGTCTGGACCACGGTGGTCTGAGCGCCTGGCGCCAGCTCCGGGATCGGAGACTCGACCCCGGCTAGCGTATAATATCCCTTGGGGTCGGCCGCCCGTTCGAAGGCCAGGGTGCAGGGCCCCGATTTTGCATTCCCCTGGTTTTTAACGACCGCCATCAGGTCGAAGCGAACGTAGTTCTTCCCTCCCTGGGTATAAGCGTAGATGGCTTGGAACTCGAAGGTCGGGACGAACAGGTCGGGTAACGCGATCGGGGTGGCGGCCCCGACGTCGCCCGGGGTCAAAGCGATGAACGTTTCCGCCCTCATGTTGTTCAATTCGTTGCCTTCATTGACGGCGTTCCCGCTGTCCGCCGTCGCGCGGAAGATCGACGGCGCGTTGTTCGCATTGTTGAATTGCCGCGGTTCAAGGGTCAGCTCCTGCCCCGCCGCCAGCCCGGCCACGCCGATCGTGCACGTCGGGCAGGCTTTCTGATATGACCCGCCCGCTCCGTTGTTCCGCTCCAAAAGCACGGAGAACGCCCCCGCTGGACTCTTACCCTGGTTTTTGACCGCGATGAGAACGTTGAAGACCCAGTAGGCATGGCCCCCCGCATCGGTTCCCGATTTTACCTTCTGAAAGTCAACCTTGCTGACGACGAGGTCCGGAAGGTCGCCCGGTCCTCTTTGGGCCAGAACGGATGCCGCGGCTAAAACTAAAAACCCGACGACGCTAAAAACGAAGATCTTTTTCATGGCCTTCCCTCCTCGTAAACGATGATGTCATTATTCGCCGAACCTCGGCTTATGTCAAGACGGCGGAATGAAACTTTTCCCCTGTGGCGACCGAGGATAGAAAGACGCGTGCCGCGACGCGGAACGCCCACGCGCCCCGGTCGCGGCACGCTTGAGAGCACTACTTCAATTTCACGATATGGATCGTGCCGTCCCCGTATTTTTTGGCCAGGCCGTCGATCGGCCGGCCGCCGAACTTCGCCGCCATGGCGTCGATGGTCGCCTGGTTGGGCAGCATCTTGTCGGCGCCGGCTTTGCATTCCTCGATATTGCCGGCCACCATAATGATCATCTGGTCCAATTTCAGGTATTTCTGAGCGACCCGTTTGACGTCGGCCAGCGTCACTTTGTTGTACCTGGCGATATACGTCTCGTAGTAGTCCTTGGGCCGGCTGTTGAACTCGAGCGAAGCGAAATTCTGGACCATGGACCCCATGTCCTGGAAGATCGGCATCGAGGGGAAGGCGTTGACGCGGGCGGATTTAGCCATCTTGAGGTCGGCCTCGCTGACATCTCCGTTGTGCATCCCTTCGATCAGGTCGAGCATGAGCTGCGAGGCGAAAACCACGGTCGCGTTTTTCGTCTGGCAGGAGGCGGTGAACATCCCGGGATACAGGATGCCGGCTCCGCCCCCGCCGCCGCCCCGGCCGCCGCGGCCGCCGCCCATCCCGCCCCCGAAGCTTGAGCTGGTCGAATAGGCGAGGCCGTTATCGGTCCGCACGACTTTCATGATGCGCGAAGAGAACGATCCGCCGCCCAGAATATAGTTCATCAGGTCGACGGCCGGATAGTCCGGGTCGTCCATTTTCAGGCCGAGATGGCCCATCCGGATGATTCCCTGGTTCGGCGTCGCTCCTTCGGGCTGGACCATGTACACGCCGGCCTTCGAGGCCTGTTGCACCTTGGGGATCAACGGCACGGCTTTGTCGGCTTTGCGCCATTTCCCGAACGTGGCTTCGAGCTTCTTCAGCA
>JBGOYP010000393.1:0-2761 GCA_041479785.1 Candidatus Aminicenantia bacterium
GACGGCCGCGTATGCCGCAAAAGCCGGTTTGAAAAGCGTTATTTTTGTCAAGGAAGATACATCCAAAGAGAAAATCCTCGCGGCCGGAGTTTATGGCCCCGTCCTCGTCAAGGTCCGGGGAGATTACGGCGCTCTGTTCCGGAAGAGCTTCGAGATCGGCCGAACGTACGGTATTTATTTTATGAATTCGGTCGACCCGTTCCGGATCGAAGGCTACAAAGCGACATCGTTCGAAATTTTTCTTCAGATGGAGAAACGCGCGCCGGATCACGTGTTTGTTCCGGTCAGTGCCGGAGGCCATATCATCGGGCTGATCAAGGCGTTTTATGACTTAAAAGAAGACGGCCGAATTAAAAATATTCCGGCTTTTATCGGCGTGCAGGCGAAAGGCTGCTCCCCGATCACCCGGGCTTTCGACCGGGGGACGGCGACATGTTCGAGATTTCCGAACCCTCGGACCATCGCCCACGCGATCTCCAACCCGAATCCACCGGGAGGGAATCTCGTCCTGAAGATGCTTCGGGATACCGGTGGCTGCGTGTTGGCCGTATCCGACGCGGAAATCCTCCGCGCCCAGCGCCTGCTCGCGGACCACGAAGGGCTTTTTTGCGACCCGGCTTCGGCCACGGTTCTGGCCGCCCAACTCAGGCTAAAAAAAGCGAAGAGGATCGGCCCTCGCGACAGATCCGTCCTCGTCATCACGGGCAGCGGATTGAAGACGATCGAGGACTTGAAGGCGGATGCGATCAAATACTATGACGCTGCCGTCGAGGACCTCGAATCCGCGATCGCGAAGATCCTCTAGAAACATCCGATTAAAAGGAGAAACGCATGGACCAACAACGATTTCCTCAAATGGAAATCCGGCTGCCGAAAATGCCGAAGCTGCCGAAGAGGACGATTCCGGTTCTTCTCATCGTCCTCGTGGCCGTGATCGTCTTATTCGGCTCGTTCTACCAGGTGGCGCCCGATGAAATGGGCGTCATCCTCCGCTTCGGCAAATTTGTCCGGACGACCGAGCCAGGGCTTCACCTCAAGCTCCCCTTCGGGATCGAAGCCTTGACGAAGGTCCCCGTCCAGCAGCAACTGAAGCAGGAATTCGGATTCCGGACGACGAAGCCGGGCATCCGGTCCGAGTACGCCACCACGGCCGATAGCCAAAAAGAGGCCGTTATGCTCACGGGCGACCTCAACGTTCTCAACGTCGAATGGATCGTCCAGTACAAGATCAAAGACCCGTACAAATATCTGTTTAAAATGCGGGAGGCCGAAGCCACCTTCCGCGACATGAATGAAGCCGTCGTCCGGCGCGTCATCGGCGACAATTCGGTGGACGAAGTCCTGACCGTCGGACGCGACAGGCTCGGCCACGAAGCCCGGGAGGCTCTTCAAAGCCTTTGCACCCTGTACGAAATCGGCATCGAAATCAGCCAGCTCATTTTTCAGGACATCAATCCGCCCGAATCCGTTAAGCCCTCGTTCAACGAAGTGAACGAAGCGCTCCAGGAGAAAGAGCGGAAAATCAATGAAGCCTGGGCGGAATATAACAATGAAATTCCAAAGGCTACGGGCGTGGCCGAGCAGACCATCCGCGGCGCGGAAGGCTACGCGACCGAACGCGTCAACAACGCCAGGGGCGACGCCAGCCGGTTCACCGCGGTCTATCAAGAATACGCCCGCGCGCCGCTCGTCACGCGAAAGCGCCTCTACCTTGAAGCGATCACGGACGTGATGCAAAAGATCGGGAAAAAGGTCATTTTGGACGGTCAACTGAAAAACCTCATACCCCTTTTCAACCTGAGCGAGGAGGTGAAAAAATGAGCGCTTCGATCAAAACAGCTCTTGCCGTCGTCATCGCCTTCGTCGCGCTGATCGTCATCGCCGACGCCGTCTACATCGTCTCGGAAACCAATCAGGTCATCATCACCCAGTTCGGCGAACCCATCGGCGGAGCGATCACGAAGGCCGGCATCCATCTCAAGACCCCGTTCATCCAAAAAACAAACTATTTTGAAAAACGATGGCTGGAATGGGAAGGGGCCGCTAATCAAATTCCGACTAAAGACAAAAAATATATTTGGATCGAAACGTATTGCCGGTGGCGGATCAGCGACCCGCTCCGGTTCTTCCAGCGTGTCCAGGACGAGCGGGGGGCCCATTCCCGACTGGACGACATCGTCGACGGCGAAACCCGCAACGCCGTGGCAAACTATGATTTGATCGAGATCGTCCGTTCGTCCAATCGGGCGTTTGAGCAGTCCGAAGAAGCCGCGATCCTGGACATGGCCACCCTTAACGCCAAAATCCAGCTGGGCCGGGAGAAAATCGCGAAGATCATTCTGGAAAAGGCGGATAAGATCACACCCGAGTTCGGCGTCGAGATCAAAGACGTCCAGATCAAACGCGTCAACTACGTGGACGAAGTCCAAAAGCAGGTCTTCTTGCGGATGATCGCCGAGCGGCAGCGGATCGCCTCCAAATATCGGTCGGAGGGCGACGGTAAGAGTGCCGAGATCCGGGGGCAGAAAGAGCGCGAATTGAAAAAAATCCAGTCCGAGGCCTACCGAAAGGCACAGGAGGTCATGGGCAAGGCGGACGCGGAAGCGACCAGGATCTACGCCCTAGCCTACAACCTCGACCCGGAGCTCTACCAATTCCTGAAAACGCTCGAGTCGTACCGGACCAGCCTGGCCAAGGAGACATGGCTCGTACTTTCGACGGACAGCGAGTTCCTTAAGTACTTAAAGAGCAGCGGAAGATA
>JBGOYP010000394.1:0-2751 GCA_041479785.1 Candidatus Aminicenantia bacterium
ACATTTACCGGAAAAAGTCCGGTCAATCCGATTCCGATTTCAAGCTCATCGGCACCGTGGCCGGCGGCGTCGTCGAATACGAGGACCGGAGATTGTCGTTCAGCGAAAGCTATGTTTATGTGATCAGGACCATCGATTCAGGAGGGTTCGAAAGCGGGAATTCGAATCCCGCCGGAGAATAAACTTAGCCGAGGCCCGTCCCTTGACCTCTCTTGGGAAGGGCTGAGCGTTGACTTTTTTTCTGAATGCATCTATAATCAACAGCCTTTAAAATTTTATAGGAGAGTGATTATGAAAAGAGCCGTTATACTCTTGACCGTTATGGCCGTGGTCGTTATCGCCGCGGGGATGGCCATATCCGCCTCGTCCGGCACGCCCGGAACGACATCCTCCAAGGTCGTGAAAGACCCGATCACTGAGACCTATAAGCTCACCCCGGAATCAAGTGGAAACTACCGCCATCCCGCCGTTGCCGAGGACTCCAAAGGAAACCGTCTGGTTATTTTCCGAGGCCCGGAGGGCAACCAATATTATTACACTTACTGCGAGAAAGGCGGGACTTGGACCCCTCCCAAATCCATCGCCGGAGGCAACCAGCCGTCTCTCACTAGAAGTCTCTATGCTTACATTAAGGTCGACAGCACCGACCGCTTTCACTGCAGTTGGGAGGACGCCAACAGCGCCGTCTACGCCTCATTCCGTGACGGGGTTTGGACGACGCCCATTAAGCCGGGGTTGGCCGGCAGATATGATTTGACGAGTTCGCTCGCCGTGCGCTCCGACGACGAGGTGGTCACCGCCGACTGCGAGGTTCAAGGCCTAAGCAAAGACATCTGGCTCCACGCCAAGGGAAGGAATGAAACCCAATTCCGGAGTCCAAAAAACGTGACCAGGGATTTTGAAGGCTCGACCCAGCCCTGCATCGCCGTCGACTCAAAAGACAATAGCTGGGTGGTCTGGAAGAGCGATTACCCCCTCCCTAACGATCCCACAGCGGATAACCTGGTCATTTACCTGGGCAAGTTTGATAAGAACTACAATGATGGGGACATTGACTGGCTGCGCGTTTCCTACAGCCCGGGCTGGGCCTTCCTGCCTCAGGTGGCCGTCAACAGCGAGGACAAGGTGATGGCCGCCTGGGCCCAATCCACAAGCGGCCAAACCATGTCCAGGCTCTATGATCCCGCAACCAAAACGCTGGGGCCCATTGTCTCCCTCAATATCGGCCTTTGCGTGCAACCATGGCACACCTTCTTTTCGAAAATGGCAACGCACGGTAAAGATTTCTATATGGCGGCGATGACCCCCGGAAGGATCCTCCTCCTCCTGAAATTCGACGAACAGAAGTCCCAATGGACCCAGGTCGCCCAGGTTTCGGATAGAAGCGTCGAAATGATGTCCTTGTCTTCCGGATACGACAGGATGCTCGTCGCCTGGAACTCTTTTGAGGAACCGAGCGGTGTCTATCTGACCACCGTGGAGGTCGATCCCCTCATCCCGCCGACAAAGCTATTGACGATCCAAACCGGTCCCGGCGGAACGACTAATCCGAGCCCGGGGACCTATACCCACCCTACGGGAAGCAGCGTGGACGTCAAGGCCATTCCGGGCTTTCCGTATGAATTCACGTCATGGACGGGAAACGCGTCCGGAAGCGTCCCCACGATCACTGTCACGCTGGATATCGATAAGACGGTCAAAGCCAATTTCCGTTATTTGGTCCAGCCCGCGGTTAATATCACAATCCAGAGGAAAATCGAGCGCGGCTTCTTCAACGCCATTTACTTCAACATCGTCTTCTGGGAGGCCAATCCCCTGAACAACGCCCAGGTGGTCACGATAAGCGCGCAACGAATCTACCGAAAACTGCGGACCGAGGCCAACACGCAATGGGCGCGCATCGCCGAGGTGTCGGGGACGACCATGACCTACGTGGACCGCAACGTGTCCAACAAGGGCCTTGACTACGTTTACGCCGTCTCTTGCCTCGACTCCAACGGCAACGAAAGTCTGTACTATTAAATTATTACTGACGAAGTGAGAATATCCATGAAATCAAGAGTTACTCTGTGTCTCCTGACGGCTTTCCTGATCCTCGGCCCGGCCATGGCGGCCTTCGCTTCTCCGGCCGCGGACGAAGAAATCCAGCCCAGGTTCCGGGTTGGGTTCTTTTGGGAAGGGTACCAGCTCAACGACAAGAACCTGATCAACTTTTACGGCCATTTCCAGAAAAACCTCCCGGGTTTCGAGGCCTCCGTGCATACCCTCTATAACTTCGACGTCTGGGCTGCCTACCGTGCTTACACCGACGAAGCGAAAACGAGCTATTATAACCTCGTCGACAAGTTCCGGCTCGACATGTTCTCCCTCGGAGCCCTCTACCGGCTCTCCACGGGTCTCCTCGAGCCGTTCATCGGCGCCGGGTTCGAGTTTTATTCCTACTCCGAAAAGATCGAAGGGGAGACCGAGCTCCAGGGGACCAGCGGCGGCGCCGTCGGTTTCCACGTCCAGGTCGGAACGTACATCAACATCACCAAGTTCCTGGCGGCAAAGGTCTACGCTCGCTTCAACGATGTGGCGAAGGCGCTGGCCGGCCCGCACCCGGACGACACCGCGAGACTGGACCTCGGAAGCAAGGAATTCGGCCTCAGCCTCATGGCCCGATTCTAAAACCGTCCCGCGAAAAGCGCCTTCGAAACCGAATGGATCCTGTATCCTTCTCAAGAGGGCATATGAAAAAGATCCGGCCAT
>JBGOYP010000395.1:0-2747 GCA_041479785.1 Candidatus Aminicenantia bacterium
ATTAATTTAAATACGCATGCCTACATCATTTTGTTTTTCCGCAAATGTTTGTGTTGAAAATAAAGAACTTAGCTCGGAAAATAGGTCAAAATATGCCTTTTACTGTCGAACCCCAGTGTTACAAGGAATAAACGGGAGAAAAGACTCTAAACGCTATAAGTTTAAGGGTACATCGTCCTGGGTATACCTACGACAACAAGCGCATGAATTCTGGGGGCGGATGGGTCATCCCTGCGGCTAGGCTTTCATCTTCCTATTGGAGACTTCGGACCGGGACGGGTCGCCAGTCCTTGTCGACGGCGACGAAGACGACCTCGGCTTCCGTGACGCGGACGGTTTCCGGATGGTCCGCTCGGGCCGCCTCGACGATGACTTTCGTCGTGACCGAGGTCCGGCCAACCCTCAGCGTCTCGGCGTAAAAGCTGACGACGTCCCCGACGAAGACGGGCTTGTGGAAAATGACCTTATCCATCGCCACGGTCACAAAATTATGAGGTCCGCAGCTCTGGCGCGCGGCGATGGCGCCCGCGAGGTCGATGTGGCTCAGGATGATCCCCCCGAAGATCGTGCCGTGCTTGTTCGTATCTCGCGGCAGGAGCGTGATCCGGAGCGTCGGTTCCATGCCCAGCCATTATACACCGCCGCCCGGCGTTGCTCAAATCACCGTCGAAAGAGGCCGGCTCAAATCTTGATGAATATTTTTTTCTTGAAGAGCCAATAGCACATCAACCAGAGAACGGCCCAGGCGGCGCCGCTGGTGAGGACTTTGGCCGGCCATTCCCCTGTCCAGGACAAGAATCCCATGACGAACGGCTTAACGAGAGCTCGGACCCAGGCCGTTCCCCCCGACTCGGTGAACAGGTAAATGGCCAAGCTGTTCATCCCGACGACGGTCAAGAACTTCGACCATGTTCGAATCCGGCGGACATCGACCAGCCAGAAGGTGAAGGCGAGGGCCACGAGACACCATCCGCCGCTGACGATCACGAAGGAGCTCGTCGCTATGCGTTTGATGATCGGCGTGACGGGATTCAAAGCATAGCCGAGGGTCAAGCCGGCTAGCCCGGCCAATGCCAAAATCCCGACTTTTCGCTTGGCCGGCCGATCGCTCATGAGACATTGACCCGCCAACACCCCCCAGATGGTATGAGCGGCGGTCGGGATGGCATTCAACGAAACCCAATGGCCGCTCGACAGCTCGCCGGAAATCAGCAGGTCCACATAAGACCCGACGTTATGGTCCGGGAGAAAAGGCTGATTAAAACCCGCGACCGGGAAAACCCGATAGACGAGCTCGGTCGCAGCCAGCAGGCCGAAGGCGAAAACGACCTGGGCTCGTGCGGATCGCCTCATGATAAGAAAAGCGATGAGGTAGGTCACCGACAGCTGGGCCAGGACATTTTGAAACCGGAAAGTGATCCGGCCGGGCTCGATGCAGTAAAGGCCCCATCCTAAAAGGAGAAGGACGAGCGACCGCGTTACGGCGTGCCGGACGATCTGCGAGCGGGCTTCGCCGCGGGCCTCGCGTTTCGCGACAGAAAACGGCAGGGCGACGCCGACGATAAACATGAAAAAAGGCTGGATGAGATCCCAAAATCGCAGCCCGTTCCAGGGGTGATGATGGAACTGATTCCCGATCGCCTCGATGAAGGTCCCTCGAAACCCCGGTCCGATGAGGAGAGAATAGATCTGCGTGCTCTCGGCGATAAGGAGAAACATCGTAAAACCGCGGAAGACATCGAGAGAGGCGAGACGGTTCTCGGGGGGGCGGAGAGATTCGGATATGTCTGTCATGAAACACCTCCTCGTGATGGTTTCCGCATCAGGCGGAAGGTCGCGGCTTTTATCCCGGGGATTTATTGTAAATCAGAAATGGGGCGAGTGTCGTCAGCCTATTTTTTAATTCCGAGGTCGCTTTTTCGGACTCATTTTCAACAGCATTCATCCCCCCTACCCCGGAAAAGCGAAGACCGGGACTCTTATAAGACTCTAATCCTTATGCCTCTACTCCTCCCACCTCCCCTATCATAAAAGAGACAGATATGAATTTATTGTAATTCCGAAGTCGCTCCCAAGAATATACGTATAGACATTCATCCCCCCTACCCCCCAGAAAAAGTAAAGACCGGGACGCTTATAAGACTCCAATCCTTATGCCTCTACTCCTCCTACCTCCCCTAGGACTAGGGGAGGATTGCCGGTAAGCGTCCCTCCGAGCTGGTACGGAGGGAGAGGGATTCGAACCCCCGTTCCGGTAACCCGGAAAGCGGTTTTCAAGACCGCCGCCTTCGTCCACTCGGCCATCCCTCCGTATTATCTGACGGATTAAGCTTCGATCCCAATGAGAACAAGGGGCACTGCCGGAACTCCTCGTCCCTGTCTGACGACATTATAAAATTCACCCTCGAAATATGGCACCCCTGAGCTCATTTGGGCTTGAAGTGATTTCATGGGAAGAATTTCGATGCCTACATCGATTTGATCTCCAATATAAAAAGCAAGATGTTTCACAAAAAGATCATACGCAACAAAAGAATATTTCCCAAATTGTATTTCAATAGCGACTCGCTCTTTGACAAAATCCGTTTGGTTATAACTATAGATCGGAATCTCACCCGCATTCTGGATTTCTTTTTTTTGTTCACCTGGCGTCATTGTTAAAGTTTTCCTAATCAGTTTTTCGCTTTTCGTAACCCAATAACTGACACGGCTTTCTTGCCAATTCTTTTTCCTTAGCAATTCTTTAA
>JBGOYP010000396.1:0-2741 GCA_041479785.1 Candidatus Aminicenantia bacterium
GATGACGCCCGACGCAACGGCCTGGACCGACTGCCCGAGCTTCCGCTGTGAGCGAGCAGGTCGTTCTTCGCGGTTTTTCGTGGCATTGGAATCTCGATAAAATCCTCATCCGGATCGGGTCGAAAACCGGCCCCGGGTCGGTCCGGCCTCAGATCCTGGGTCTTCTCACGGACCTCCGGGATGAGGTCGAAGCTTTTTTGCGTCCCGGCGCGGTCTATACCATCATCCCGCATGCCGAGACAAACGGGCATGCGATCTTTTCGGGCGCCGTCGATGTCGCGCTCGGGGTTCTGACCATCGGACCGCAGCTCGAGAACGAATCCGACCGGGCGTTCAGGGACGGGGACATGCTTCGAGGGTTGGTCCTCGACGGATTCGGCTCGGACGCGGTGGCCCAGGTCTATCGGCAAACCGACCTGGCGATCGTCGCCGAGGCGCGGCGGCGGGGTCTATGGCCGAGCCGGCGGTTTTCGCCGGGATATAAGGGATGGCCGCTCGTCGAACAGCGTTTCCTCTTCGGAAAGGTCGAGGCCGAGGCCATCGGCGTCCGGCTCAACGAGGCGTGCATGATGATCCCGCGAAAGTCGAATTCGTTCCGGGTCAATTATTATGCCGACCGCGGCTCGTCCACCCGGCGGAGTTTTGTTATTTGATCGGCTGGGGCACGGCGAGCGGCGTTAAACCGTTCCGCTTGAGCGCTTCGTTGAGCTGGGGAAGGTCCGTCGCGATAAGCTCGTTCACCCGCCGGACTTGGGAATCGATGATGGCTTCGAGTTCGGCGAGCTGTTGGAGCTCGGTCTGGGTCGGAGTAGCGGGATAGCCGATGACCGAAGCCGTGAGCCCGATCACAGTCGCGTTCAACGTCCCCCGAAGGGCGAGGTCGCGTGAGGCCAGGGAGATGAGTTCCTTCGGGACGATCTCGTCTTCAAGCTTCTTTGCCTTGTCCCGGAACGCCGTGAACGTCTGGACGAGCTCCGCCGGCGCATCCGTCCGGATTTTAAGGTCTTGCCCCGCCTTATCAACGTCCCGTCCGACGGACTTGGCCACCGTGATCGCGAGCCCCATCCGGTGCGAAAGGACGAGCGCTCGGGCGGCCGCTTCATATCGGGCCCGACGGTCTTCGGGCTTGAACTCGAAACGGGGGTCGGGGTTGACACGGGCCGGTTGATTCAATTTCGTTCCCCCGTAATCGAGGCTCACGGAGTAGTCCCCGTCTTCGGCCGTCAGGGGAGCTGCGGCCAAAATGGGAGCGGTGAGTTTCTTCCCGTCCTTTTCGGGAGCAATATTCAGATTCCAGATTTCGCGCTGAAGGCCCGCTTTTTTCGAGATCTTGACTTCCCAGACCGTCTTTCCCTGCGTATCGGCGACGACGAGCTTGGGCTGCTCGGGGAGGTCTTTCCCGAATGAGACCGTGATGGTAAGCCCGGACGGCGGGTTCTTGGCGGCGAACGGTTGAAAATCAAACGTCGAACGGAGGGACGACAACTGAAACGCCGTGACGGGCTTTGCCGTGAACAGGTGGGCGTCCTGGGCGAGGACGTCCGGAGACATTTCCTGGAGATAGACGATATCGTCGAGGATCCAGAGCCCGCGGCCGTGCGTGCCGATAATCAAGTCGCGGTCGCGAGGATGGACCGCGATATCCGTGACGGCCACGGTGGGGAGGTTGTTCTTGAGCGAAAACCAGCTTTTTCCCGCGTCGAGCGAGGCGAATATGCCGAATTCCGTCCCGGCGAAGAGCAGGTTTC
Organism: Candidatus Aminicenantia bacterium; assembly: GCA_041479785.1. Taxonomy (GTDB): domain Bacteria; phylum Acidobacteriota; class Aminicenantia; order Aminicenantales; family UBA4085; genus JBGOYP01. The sequence continues at coordinate 1,749 of JBGOYP010000396.1, forward strand.
TATTCCTGACGTCTTCGCGCACGACGTGAATCCAGCCGATCGCCGGCAGAGTTCCGCGGAGCGCGGTCCAGGTCTTGCCATAATCGGCCGTCTTGAAGAGATACGGGGCGTAATCATCCGTGCGATGGCCGTCGAAGGCGGCATAAACCGTACCCGGGTCGAAATGAGACGCTTCGAGCCGCGAACACCAGGTGTTCGGCGGTAGCCCCTTTATGGCCCGCCCGACGTTTGTCCAGGTCTGTCCGTCATCCCGCGTCAGCTGGACGTTGCCGTCGTCCGTTCCGCACCAAATGATTCCCTTCGCAACGGGAGATTCGGCGATCGCGGTAATCGAGCAGTGGATTTCGGCTCCCGAGTTATCCGCCGTGATCGGTCCTCCGGAGTCCTTCTGTTTCGCCGGGTCGTTGGTTGTGAGGTCGGGGCTGGCCACCTGCCAGGAGCGGCCCCGGTCGGGCGAACGGAACAGGTATTGCGCGCCGCAATAGACGACCTCGGGATTATGGGGAGAGAGAACGATCGGCGAATTCCAGTTGAAGCGATAAGGCGATTGCGACATGGGGGCCTGCGGGCGAACGGGCTTGGCCTGTCCGATCCGGGCGTCAAACCGGACCATTCCGTTCATCTGCGAATTGGCGAAGACGATGTTCGGGTCGGTCGGGTCGGGCTGGGCGAAGAACCCATCCCCCCCCGAGAGCGCGAACCAGTCCGAGTTCAGGATCCCGGCCGTGTCGAGCGTTGCGCTCGGCCCGCCCCAGACGTTGTTGTCCTGGAGGCCGCAATAAACATAGTAGGGGCGGCGCATATCGAAACCGATGTTATAGACTTCGGCGGCGTCGATACTCTGGATGCTCTGCCATTTCTTTCCGCCGTCCCAGGAGATGTCGACTCCTCCGTCGTTGCCGGCGACAAGATGAAGCGAGTTTGAGGGGTCGATCCAGAGAGCGTGATGGTCGCTATGGATCTCCCAGCCGATCGGCGCGAAGGTCTGGCCCA
>JBGOYP010000397.1:0-2735 GCA_041479785.1 Candidatus Aminicenantia bacterium
AACGGAAGATTTCTATTCGTTCTGGATGAAGAACACCTTGATTCCGCTCGACTTGCTCTGGCTGGACAAAGACCGCCGGATCGTCCACATCGCCAGAAATGTCCCGCCGTGTAAAGCCGACCCCTGTCCGTCGTATCCGCCCGACCGCCCGGGCCTCTATGTCCTCGAGCTCGCGGCGGGTTCGGCCGACCGGCTCGGCCTCAAAATCTTCGACCGGCTGGAATTCAAGCTCTGAGCGCCGTCTCTGCGACCTCGCCGGCGGGATCGCGGGGGCCGTAGCGTTTGACGCGGACCTGCCGTTGATTTAACATATCCGTCCATTCGACAGGGAGGTAATCTATGCAAGCCGTCATTTTGGCCGCCGGGATGGGGAAACGTCTGGGCGAGCTGACCCGCCACTCTACCAAATGCATGGTCACCGTCAATGACAAACGCCTGATCGAGCATGCCTTCGACGTGCTGAAGGCGGTCGGGGTTCGTCGCGCGGTCCTGATCGTCGGCCACGGAGCCGACGAGTTGAAGGCGTTCCTCGGCGACGCGTTCAACGGGGTCCGGGTGGAGTATGTTTTCAACCCCATCTACGCGAAAAGCAACAACATCTACTCCCTGTTCCTGGCGCGCGAGGCCATGGAACGGGACGATTCGCTCCTTCTGGAAAGCGACATCATTTTCGAGCCTTCCATCCTGGACGAGAGCTTGCGCCATCCGGCGCCCAACGTCGCCGTCGTCGCTAAATTCCAGACCTGGATGGACGGGACCGTAACGAAGCTCGACGAAAAAGGTTTCATTTCCTGTTTTCTCTCCAAACACGAGATCGACTGGAGCGAGCTCGATCAGTACTATAAGACCGTCAACATCTACAAGCTGTCCAAAGATTTTTGTAAAACCGTCTTTTTTCCCTTCCTCGACGTCTATATCGCGGCCAAGGGTCTCAACGAATACTATGAGGAAGTGCTCAAGGTCCTGACGTTCATCGACCGGGGAACGATGCGGGCGCTCGATGTGAGCGACAAGCTTTGGTATGAGATCGACGACCAGCAGGACCTGGACGTTGCTTCCGCGCTCTTTTCCCGGGACCGGGCGAAGCTCAAGGCCTTTCAACAAAGGTATGGAGGGTATTGGCGGTTCCCCGCGCTCAAAGATTTTTGTTATCTCGTGAATCCCTATTTTCCGACGCCGCGCATGCTCCACGAGATGACCCGGAGCTTTGCGGAGCTCCTGACCAACTATCCCTCCGGGCTCAAGGTCCAGAACGTCCTGGCCTCGCGAATGTTCGGTTGCTCTCCGCACCAGATGCTCGTCGGGAACGGCGCGTCGGAGTTGATCAAGGGGCTTCTTCCGGAATGCGCCGGCCCCTTCGGCATGGCCGTTCCGACCTTCGACGAATACCGGGCCTGCGCTCCGGCCGACCAGTTCGTCTCGTTTTTCCCGGCGTCCCCGGGCTTCCGATATTCGGCCGGGGAGCTGGCCGATTTCTGCGCCGCCCGCGGCATCGCGACCCTGATCCTTATCAACCCCGACAATCCGTCCGGCCATTTCCTGCCGCGGCCGGACGTTCTCAAGCTCCTGACGCGTCTTGCCGCGATGAACGTCCGGCTGGTCTATGACGAGTCGTTCGCGGATTTCGTCGACGGATCGGCCGAGCATAGCCTGATGAACCCGGAGATCCTGGAAAGCCATCCGAACCTGGTCACGGTCAAGAGCATCAGCAAGTCCTACGGCGTTCCCGGTCTCCGGCTGGGCGTTCTCGCGACGGACGACGCCGGGCTTCTCGAACGGGCCCGAAAACGTCTCGCGATCTGGAATATCAATTCCTTCGCCGAGCAGTTCCTCCAGATCATCGAAAAACACAGGAACGAATTCCGGCAGGCCTGCCGGAGGATCGGCGAGGAGCGGGACTGGCTGTTCCAGCGCCTGGCCGAGGTCCCTTATCTCGAACCGATCCCCTCCAAGGCGAATTACATCCTGTGCGAGGTCCGAGCTCCCTGGACGCCGACCGCTCTCGCCGAAAAGCTTCTCGACGCTTCCTGGATCTTTATCAAAGATTGCACCGGGAAGGTCGGCTTTGAGAAAACCCCGTGCGTCCGCTTGACCGTCCGCGATAGGAATGACAACGGCAAGCTCATCTCCGCCTTGAAGGCGCTTGCCCGGTAGGTGGTTCGATTCGGCGCGTATTCCGTAACTCATCGAGCTGAACTTATTAATTCCAAGAAGCTGGCTGGAGGGAGTCCTCAAGCCCTTCCTCAAGACAGCGGATCGCGTCGGGCAAAAGGTGCTGTTTTATGGGTCAATTTCTTAGGCGGGAAAACAGCTCAATTTATATAACCGGAGGCTTTGAATCGCCGGTCACCTGAATTCCCGCCTTTTTCCAGAGAGGAAATCAATTTCCTAACATTCTGAGAACGCGGAAAGATTCTGGCATGAAAACTGCACAAATACAGGTGGCTTCTCCCAAGCCCATCGAACTTCCAAAAAAGATAGGCGTAGGACAGCGAGAGGCCGAGGATAAGAAGGAGGACAAAATGATTTGGGCGGAGGGAAATCACCCATGAAAAGAATTCCGACGTTTTTCGTCTTGATGGTTTTCTTATTAACGGCCGTCAACTGCGCGTCTTGGAACAAGACCACGCGGGGCGCCGTGATCGGCGGTGCCGGCGGCGCCGTCCTCGGCGGGGTGATCGGCCATGCCGCCGGAAACACCCTGCTCGGCGCGGTTCTCGGGGCGGCCGTCGGCG
>JBGOYP010000398.1:0-2721 GCA_041479785.1 Candidatus Aminicenantia bacterium
CGTTTTACATCAAGATGTCCGGCGACCGGGTGACCGTCCTGCTCAACGGCGTTCCCGTCACGGACAACATCGTGATGGAGAATTATTGGGAGCGGGACAAACCCATTTATCCATCGGGGCAAATCGAGCTCCAGGCCCACAACACGCCGCTCTATTTCAAGAATATCTATATCCGGGAAATCAGATAAAAAGGGGCGCTTGTTTTTGATCCGAACAGACGTTGACGCGGGGCGCGAATTGTATATATAGTATTTTTCCACGGCGGCCGGGGCCCCGGGCTTTGCCCGGGGGTTCACTTCCGCCGCGAAGGCTTGTCCCTTGACGCTATGACATCCGCTATTTCTACACGGGAGGAGTAAACAGATGACTATGCGAAGGCATAATTCCGTCAAACCGCCGAAGGCCGTGTCGCGCCGCGAATTCCTCGGGACGACGGCTTCGGCCGCCGCCGGCTTCATGATCGTCCCGCGACGCGTCCTGGGAGGTCCCGGCTACCAGGCGCCGAGCGATACGCTCAACATCGGCTGCGTCGGCGTCGGCGGCAAGGGCACGTCCGACGTCTGGGCTATGAACACCGAGAACATCGTAGCCCTCTGCGATGTTGACGACGACCAGATGGCGCGCTTCATGATCAACAGGGGCAATAAACCGGAATTCCAGCCTAAATACGACAAGGCCGCGAAGTATCGCGATTTCCGGAGAATGCTCGAGAAAGAGAAGCTCGACGCGATCACGGTCAGCACTCCGGACCACAACCATGCGGTCATCGCCATGGCCGCGATGAAGATGGGCAAACACGTGTTTGTCCAGAAACCGCTGACGCACACGGTCAAGGAGGCCCGCCTCCTCGCCGAGGAGGCGAAGAAGCGCAACCTCGTGACCCAGATGGGCAACCAGGGCCACGCCGGCGAAGGCGCCCGCCTTGTCTGCGAATGGATTTGGGACGGCGCGATCGGCGACGTCCGCGAAGCCCACATCTGGACGAACCGGCCGATCTGGCCGCAGGGCATCGACGCCCCGAAGGAAATCCCCTCCGTCCCGCCGACCATGGAATGGGACGTCTGGCTCGGACCGGCGCCGTGGCGGCCGTATCACCCGGCCTACGCCCCGTTTAACTGGCGCGGGTGGTGGGAGTTCGGCACGGGCGCGGTCGGCGACATGGGCGCGCACCTGATCGACCAACCGTTCTGGGCGCTCAAGCTCCACCACCCGGTCACGGTCCAGGCGAGCGCGTCGAGCTTTACCAAGGATTCCTATCCCATCGCCGAGGTCATCACTTATGAATTCGCGGCCCGCGGCAACATGCCGCCGGCGAAGATGGTCTGGTATGACGGCGGCTTGATGCCGCCGCGGCCCGCGGGCCTGCCCGACGGACGACTGATGGGAGACGACGGCGGCGGCGTTCTCTTTGTCGGCAACAAGGGCCATATCATGTGCAGCACGTACGGCGCGAACCCCCGCATCCTGCCCGAGTCGCTGATGCAAGAGTACAAGCGTCCGGAGAAGACGATCCCGCGCTCGCCCGGCATCGCCGAGGAATGGATCGCGGCGATCAAGGCCGGCAAGAAATCGACGACCGACTTCGAATACTCGGGCCCGTTAACCGAGACTATGTTGCTCGGCAACATCGCCCTCCGGATGAAGGACCGCCGGACCGTACTCCAATGGGATCCCGAAAAGATGAAGTTCCCGAACCTGCCCGAGGCCGATAAGTATGTCCACAAGGAATACCGGCCCGGCTGGTCGCTATAGATTAGAAAAGGGGAACGGGACCCAGAAGCTTGGCCTTTTTCCAGGCGAGGCTTTGAACCAAGGAGGCTGAGGTGAAAATCTCGACCCGAACGTCTTTGCTGTGCGTCGCTCTATTAGGATTTGCCGCTATCGCCGCCTCGCAGCAGTCCAGGCCGGATCCGCAATGGGCCATCCATGATATGAACCGGCCGTTGCCCGCTGTCCTCGACCCCGGCCCGCCGGGACCAAGCGTGAACCCGCCGGCCGGGGCAGTCGTCCTTTTCGACGGAAAGGACCTTTCGTCGTGGACTGACGCCAAAGGCAATCCGGCCCGATGGAAAGTCGGAAACGGATTCACGGAGGTCGTCTCCGGGACGGGCTCGATCCAGACGACGCGGGGGTTCGGCAGCTGCCTGCTCCACGTCGAATGGGCTTCGCCCGCCGAGGTGAAGGGGGACGGGCAGAACCGCGGCAACAGCGGCGTGTTCCTGATGAACACGTATGAGGTCCAGGTCCTCGACAGCTACAACAACAAAACGTACGCCGACGGTTCGGCCGCCGCCATTTATGGCCAGTACCCGCCGATGTTCAACGTCAGCCGCAAACCGGGCGAATGGCAAAGCTACGATATCATCTTTATGCGGCCGGTCTTCGATAAAGACGGAAAGGTGACCCGGCCAGCCTGGATGACCGTGGTCCACAACGGGATTGTTGTCCAAATCCAGGCGTTGTTGACCGGGCCCACGGCGAACAAAGCCCGGCCGCCTTACAAAATTCATCCCGACAAGCTGCCCATATCGCTCCAGGACCACGGCTGCCTCGTCCGGTATCGGAACATCTGGATCATAGAGATCAAAGAATGACAGGCTCGAACATTTCCGTGGATCCTGTCGCCCGTGCGCTTTATTGAGTATGATGGAACGACGAGAGCGAAGGAAATCCTAATGACCATGAAAAGACTTAGGAGCTTAGGGATTCTCGTTTTATTTA
>JBGOYP010000399.1:0-2718 GCA_041479785.1 Candidatus Aminicenantia bacterium
ATCGGGGTAAAAAGCGCCGCTCAGTATCAACCCTGAGCATACCCCGGGCTTCAGCCCGCCCTCATTTGCTTCGCGAATGAGGACTGCAAAGCCCGCCCTCATTTGCTTCGCGAATGAGGACTGCAAAGCCCGGGGAGTCGAATGGGTTGATTATTTCTTGACGATCTCGACGCGGCGGTTCTTGGCCCGGCCGTCCTCCGAGCGGTTGTCGGCGATGGGCTTTTCCTGGCCCCAGCCGACGGCCGTCAACCGGGCCGCGGCGACGCCGTTCCGGACGACCGCGGCCAGGACCGCTTTAGCCCGCTGCTCCGAAAGCGTCTTGTTCGCCGCCGGCGTTCCGACGTTGTCCGTGTGGCCTTCGATGCCGAGCTTCAGCTCGGGATTGTCCTTCAGGAGATGGACGATCTGTTCGACGACGGGCAGCGACTCCGGTTTGATGTCGGATTTTCCGGTGTCGAAATTAATGTACAGGGCGATGTAGCCGTCCTTATTTAGCGCGGTCAGCATGTCGCTCGCGGTGACTTCCTGGACCATCGCCGAAACTTCGACGACGGTCAGGGTGTAGTCATTCCCGTCATTGTAGATTTGGACGTCGACCCAGACCTCCCGTCCGCTCTTGACGATCTTTCCGCAAACGCCGTTGTCGCTAAGGCAGAGGATCGTCCCGGCCAAGCTCTTAATTGCATTCTCGAAGTTCCGCCGGATCTGGAGCGGGCTCGGTTGCTGCGATCCCTCTCTGAGGGCGTAGTCGACGGTCGTCATCTGGCCCTCGACGGTCTTTTCCGTTCCGTCGGTCAAATAGAACACGTGAGCGTCGAACCGGGACTTGCAGTCCGAGATAAAAAAGTTCTTCATCCGGGTGAACATCGGATGGTCTTTGCAGTTCTCCGCGTCTTGCTCCTGGGCCAGGGCTAAGCCGGCGCCAAGGACCAGGATCCCTACGATGAGCGCGATCCGGAATTTCATGCCGACCTCCTTCGAAGAACTTGAACGCGCCGACGGCGGCTTGCGATCGGCCGTGCACCCGGCTTCGACCAGCCTTTCCCCGCGTGAACCGCGCCTTCGGCTCAGACCGGGCGGGCTGAAACACAGGAGACCGCTCCGCTTCCGCTGCTCCCTTCCGGGCCTGACGGGATGAACGGAGAGCGCCTTGCTCAGGGCCCGGCCTTTCATCGCCTCGAGCGCGGAACCGGACCGGACAAAGCCTGGCCTCGGCCGGGAATTCGACCCCACTATAGCGGGTTGTGGGCGACAGGGCACCGCTAGCTCCCCGTCTAGCACGGCCGGATTCGTATTATAGCAGAAATCGGGGCGCGCCCCACGGCGGCGCGTTAGAAACGATAGGCCAATCCGCCGCGCAGCACAAACCCGTCCCAGATGCCCGCTTCGCCGATCAGGGCCAAACCGCGGTAAAGCTCCGCCTTGATGCCGAAATTGAGCTGGAGGATCACGAGGATATCGGGGATCGAGACGTCGACGTCCTGCGACCACTGGTCGAGGCTCTTGGATTCGTCGGACGTGATCGATTGCTGGAACGCGCCGTTCTGGTACGTTCCGGTGAACGAATAGGTCAGCGTTCCGGTGAAGGGAGCGAACCCGAAGCCGACGACGAAGTATGGGGCGAACCGCGCCGCCTGCCCCATTTCCCAGCGGAAGTTGACGTGCCACGAAAACGGACTCATGACGAGCGCGGACTTGGCGTCGACCGTGGCGATGCCGCCGTTCGTGAACTCCTGGCGGACCGCTCCGTTCAAGTTGAGCGCGATATCGGTCTTATCGAGACCGAAGCCGAGGCTGAACGTCCCCGCCCGGCCCCGGGCGTAATACCGGACCTCGACGCCGTAGTTCGATCCGTCGGAATCGAAGGCCAGGCCGTTCGCGTAGTTCAGCTTGACGAGGCCGGGCTGGATCGCTTCCGATTTTTTCAAGATCTGGTTCTGGATCTCGTCGCCGAGCTCATTTTTGAGCTTGCCTTCGAACAGCGTTTTGATCAGGTTGACGCTCCATTTGGAATAGTGAACGCTGATTTCCCAGTGACCACTTCGATCGGCCGTGACCTCGAAATCCCCGAGCTGGGGCGCCGGGGCCGTTTTCTTCGCCGGCGCGGGAGGCGGTTGGGCCGCGGCCGCGGCTTGGCCTTCGTCCTTCGTCTTCGCGTCCTTCGTCACTTTGCCTACGTCCTCGGTTTTTTCGGGAACGGGCTTCGGGACCGTGACTTGCTCGGTCGGGATTTTCGCTTGGGCCTCGGTATCGCTTCGGATCTGGTCAAAAAGCCCGACAAACGCGCCCGGATAGAAAAGTGCCGAGATCTCCTTGTTGGGGTCGACCTCCAGGACTTTCCGGATATATTTCGTCGTGCCGGCCGTATCACGCAGATAAAAATAACAGAGGGAGAGGCCGAAATAGGCCCGCGACAGGTTCATCCGGCTCTGGGAAAGCGCCGAGGCCTCGAGATAACAGCCGATGGCCAGCTTGTAATCGGCTTTCTGATAAAAATCGTCGGCTTGGCCGAGGAGCTTTTCGACGTCATTCTCGCGGACCTGGGTAGCCTGCGGACCGGAAAAAGCGGGGACGGCCGAGAGCCCCAAAACGCAGATCATAGCGGCGACGAGTGCCCGCGACTTAGCCCCGAGTCGAACCTTGGATATCATTCCGAGATTCCATGCTACCGGACGGAGGTTGACTTGTCAATCATAAGACGTTGAACATTGGTCCGGC
>JBGOYP010000400.1:0-2718 GCA_041479785.1 Candidatus Aminicenantia bacterium
ACAACATCGACGTCATCAACTGGGCCTTCCGCGCCCTCCCGGTCCGCTGCTTCGCCATGGGCGGCCGCCAGGTCCGGACCGGGCCCGAGTGCGGGAACATTTTCGACCATTTCGCGGTCGAGTTCGAGTACCCCAACGGCGTCCGCGTCCTGAGCATGTGCCGTCAGATTCCCGGTTGCGCCGAGCGTGTCGAGGAACGCATCGTCGGGACCAAGGGCGTTGCCTTTGGATTCGGCGAAATCCAGGGTCCAAACGCCTGGAAATTCGAGGGCGACGAACCGAACCCCTACGTTGTCGAGCACACTGACCTCATCGCGAGCATCCGCGGCGGCAAGCCGCTTAACGAAGGCCGCCGGATCGCCGAGAGCACGCTGTGCGCGATCCTCGGTCGGATGAGCACCTATACCGGACGGGCCATCGCCTGGGACTGGGGGCTGAGCAGCAGCAAGCTCGACCTTTCCCCCAAAAAATATGAGTTCGGCCCGAATCCCGTAGACCCGGTCGCCATCCCGGGCAAAACGCCGCTAATCTGACGATATGAGGCCCGCCGTCGCCGCGCTCCGCGCAATGACGGTCTGTTCGTCGTGATGACAAAAGAATGAAAGGCAAACGGTCATGACAAAAAAATCCGGTCCCATGCGAAGACGCGATTTTTTGAAAACCATTCCCGTTGCCGCGGCCGGGGTCGCCGGTTTCCCGACGATCGTCAAGGCTTCGGTTCTCGGGCGCGCCGGCGCCACGGCGCCCTCAAACAAGATCGTCATGGCCGGCATCGGCTTCGGGATGCAGGGCATCCCGAACATGAAAGCCTTCCTCCAGAAGGACGAGGTCCAATGGGTCGCCGTATGCGATATCGACAAGAAACATCTTAAGGAAGCGCAGGACATCGTCAACCAGCAATACGGCAATGAGGCCTGCGCGACGTATCACGACTTCCGCGAGCTTTACGCCCGGGGCGACCTCGACGCGGTATCCATCGCCGTACCCGACCACTGGCACGCCATCCTCTCCATCGCCGCGGCCCGGACCGGCCTCGACATCTATGGCGAAAAACCCCTCACCCATTGTCTCGCCGAAGGGCGGGCGCTTTCGGATGCGGTCAAACGCTACGGCCGCGTCTGGCAGACGGGAAGCTGGCAGCGCTCGGTGGACAATTTCCACCGCGCCTGCGAGCTCGTTCGCAACGGCCGCATCGGCCGGGTCCTCAAGGTCGAGGTCGGCCTCCCGTCGGGCCATTACGACTTCGCCCGCACGTTCGGCCAATGGGAAATCAAATCTCCGCCGTCCGAGCTCGACTATGATTTCTGGATCGGGCCCGCGCCCTACGTCCCCTACTGCAAAGCGCGCGTCCACATGAACTGGCGCTGGAACATGGATTTCGGCGGCGGCCAACTCATGGACTGGATCGGCCACCACCTCGACATCGCCCATTGGGGACTAGGCTTCGATTATACGGGGCCGGTCGAGGTCGAAGCCCGCGGCGAATTCCCGATAAAAGGTATTTACAACAGCGTCCTCCGTTTTCGTGTCGAGACCAAGTATGCGGACGGGACTCCAATCACGATCGCCGGCGGCTACGACGACATCCAGGGCGGGACGAAATGGATCGGCGAGACCGGCTGGGTTTGGGTGGACCGCGGCGGCTTCGAAACGCAGCCGGCTTACCTCGTCAACGAGGTCATCGGGCCGAACGAGACGAAATTGATAAAGAGCCGCGACCATTACCAGAATTTTCTGGACGGCGTGAAAAGCCGGGCCATGACCGTCGCCCCGTGCGAGGTCTCGCACAGGTCCGCGAGCGTCGGCCATCTGGGCGTGATCGCGCTCGAGACCGGCCGCAAGCTCCGCTGGGACCCGGGACGCGAAAAAATCATCGGCGACCCCGAGGCTGAGCGCCTTCTGTCCCATTCCTATCGTAAGCCCTGGCAGTGGCCGGCCTAGAGGTGCGATTATGAAGACACAAAAGAAGATGCGTCTTGGGTTGGTTGTTCCGGCCCTCCTCGCAGTCCTGATGATTCGGCCGGCGACGTGCCTTTCCGGACAGAAAAAAGATGCGGTGCCGCTTTCCCTGGATACGATCCTCCTGCGCTTGGCGACATATGAGGTCGGCCAGGATGAAAATGTCCTCTGGCAGCTTCGCGACTACGTCCGCGGCCACAAAGACACGGCCGACGCGCGCTTGGCCGCGGAGGACCTGCTCGATGCCTTTCTCGGAACAAAGGCGACCCTCGCCGGCAAGATGGCCGTCTGTCGGGAATTGCGGCTGATCGGAAGCGAGAAATCCGTGCCCGTGCTCGAGAAAATGCTCCTCGATAAGGACATGACGGACCTGGCCCGCTACGCGCTCGAGAATATCCCCGGCGACGCGCCGGATAAAGCCCTGATTCGCGTATTGGCCTCAACCAAAGGCGAAACCCGGATCGGGGTCGTTGCCGCGATCGGCCGAAGAAAAGCTCGGGCGGCTGTGCCCGAGCTGGGCCAACTCCTGCGCGGCGCAGACGCCGACCTTTCCAAATCGGCAACGGCCGCCCTCGGGGAGACCGGAGGCCGGGAGGCCGCCGATACCCTCGTTAAATTTCTCCCGGCGGCCCGGCCTGAACTCAAGGACAGCGTCGCCGCTGCCTTGACGAAAATAGCTTCGGAGCTCTCGACGGCGGGAGACGTCGCGACGTCCGCGCGGATTTACGAAACGCTCCTCGGCGAAAAAGTATCTCCGCC
>JBGOYP010000401.1:0-2690 GCA_041479785.1 Candidatus Aminicenantia bacterium
CTTTCTTTGACGCTGTGGTGTCCGTGCAGGTGATACATCACGCCGATATTGCAGCGATTCGAGGTATTGTGGGAGAGGTGAGCCGAGTTCTCAAAATAGGAGGATTCCTGTTCGTCACAGTACCCCGATTGAGGAATCAGGGGGTGAAGTTTGAGGAGCTAGAGCCGAATACCTACATCCCCCTGGATGGGCCGGAGAGAGGGCTGCCACATCATTACTTCACACCCGAGGAGTTGCGGGTTTTATTTGAGGGCTACGACGTGATGGATATTCATCTTGATACATACGATCATTACTGCTTGTCCGCGTTCAAAGGGGAAGGAGCGTAGCCATATGGGCGCCGCCCAACACCGGCTCCTGCGGACAGCGGCTTTGCCGCTCGAAAACCGGCGAGATTTTCCAGAAAAGCGCGCTAATTGCGAAGGAGTCTCGCCCGTTCCGCCGCTGCTGCTGAGGCATACCGTTGGGCGTGATAAGATGAAGGAGAAAATATGATAAAAGTAATAAACCTCGAGGATAAGTTTAGAAAGTTTGATGAATTATGGAGCCCGAAAATAATTACTCGGGTAGATGACTATGATGTAAAAATTGTTAAAGTAAAAGGTGAATTGGTTTGGCATGACCATAAAGATGAAGATGAATTGTTTTATATAATAAAAGGCAAATTCAGAATTGAATTAAAAGAAGAAATCATTGAAATAAATCCAGGAGAATTAGTGGTCATTCCAAAAGGCAAAAAACATAGGCCATTCGCTGATGAGGAAACGTGGATGATGGTTTTAGAATCATCAAAAATAAAACATACAGGTGATGTCATAACTGAAAAGACATTAAAGGAATTTGAGGAAATATAGAGCACGCACAACAAATAGCTCCACCGGATCGCCGAATAGCCGCCCGCTTCTCCTGAAGGGCGGTTTCGATTCCCAGCGCGAGCGGAATTATCATTGAGATCGGGAATTAACGATGATGATCGCATAAGTCGGAACCGGTTGGCCTTCCAACATCCCCGGCTCGCATTGAACTCTGGGAATCGCAGCCCGAACGGCGGCCGTCATGGCCGGGGAACTCGAGTGTCGAATATATCCCTTTCGGATCCTGCCCTGAGAGTCGATAATCACGATCATGTAAAGATAGCCCTGCGTTTTATGCGCATTCAATTTGAGTTGTCCCAATTTCGGCGGGATGATTCTCTTGTCGTCTCGCGGCCAATAGACTTTTTGTCCGTCGATGGAATCGGGGAGACCCGCGGCCGTGATCCGGCCGGGATCCCGGCGGCCCCCTTCGAAACGGTAATCTTTTTCGATCTCGTAGCGTAGAAAATCGCTTTGCTTCCTGTAGATAAAGCTGACGACCCATCGGTCGTTGTAGGTGTCGTAAAGGCCGACGCTGATGAAAAGGTCATCTTTTAGAAAAATTTCCCCGGCGTGGAAATGAAACCCCTCAAAAATCGAGCCCCGTACGGCCGGGAGCGATGTTTTTTGGGCCAGCTCTCGGCCCGCCTGGGCATAGGGGGCGAGTGCCTCCTTGTCCTTTGACTCCAAATCGATTTTAATTTCATATAACTGATTCTTATTGAAGGCGGCCATCAGCCAGATGGTCGTCTCCGGATTCTGGTCGAACGGCCCCGAGAACAGCAGGTGATGAGGGGTTTCTTTAATCGGCGACATCCCCTTGGCTTGGGCGAGGGATCGGAGAGCTGAGGTTTTCAAGTCGAGACTAAAGCCGAACATGGAGAAGGCGGTATTGTCAGCGATAGGGAAGGAAGGCTGGACGATGATCGCGATACAGACGATGACGGCATAAAAAACGGTCGATGTTGGCATCTCGCGAATGGATAGGAATTTGCTTTTTCGCCCTCCCCGACAATCCCGCCTGCTGAGGTCGGTGTCGATACCCCGTTTCATGAAAAAAGGCTACTCCGGCTTCCGATCAGTGTCAAGAAGATGAAGACGGCCGCGAAAAGAGGCCGTCCGGCATTATAAATGACGCCGTTTTTAGATGCCCATTCCGGCCAGGCGGCTATTGACACGCACACGTGCGGCCGTTATAAATGATTCCGTAAAGGAAAGGAGAAAGCATGGCCAACGCATCCCCCTTATTGATAGCCAAAGGCGAGCGCGAGCTTTACCTCCAACCGCGAATGGCGAACCGCCACGGCCTCGTCGCCGGGGCGACGGGCACGGGAAAAACCGTCTCGCTCCAGGTCATGGCCGAGAACTTCAGCAGCATCGGCGTCCCCGTCTTCATGGCCGACGTCAAGGGAGACCTGGCCGGCATCAGCCAGCCGGGTTCCGCCGCCAATACCAAGGTCATGGACCGGATCAAACTTCTCAACCTCGGCGCCTACGCCTTTTCTGGCTGTCCGGCCACTTTGTGGGACATCTTCGGAGAACAGGGTCATCCGATCCGGACGACGATCAGCGAGATGGGGCCGCTTCTCCTCAGCCGCCTCTTCAATCTGAACGACGTTCAGAGCGGCGTTCTTTCGCTTGTCTTCAAGATCGCCGACGACAACGGCCTCCTTCTGCTCGACGCGAAAGATCTGCGGGCCATGCTCCAATACGCCGGCGACAACGCCGATCAGTTCTCGACCGAATACGGTCGGATCTCCCCGGCGAGCGTCGGCACCATCCAGCGGACGCTGTTGGACCTCGAAACCCAGGGCGGCGATAAACTGTTCGGCGAGC
>JBGOYP010000402.1:0-2690 GCA_041479785.1 Candidatus Aminicenantia bacterium
CCCAGGGCGAGAAGCCCCAGCGGCCCTGAGAGTAGAGATAATACTGGAACGCCGTGTCTCCGCTCCCGCCCTGGTAGCCGTATCCCCAGCCCCAGGGCATGCTGAAATCGTTGTACAAGTCGACGACGCCGGCTCCCATCCCGACGGCGGCGAACATCTTCGACATCGTCCCGATAAAGGCCGCGCCCTCGCCGCTGTAGCTGTGGCCGGAGACTCCGATCTTTTTCGGGTCGACATAGCCCATTTCGATGACCTTGCGCGTCGCCGCTTCGACACACTCCAGCATGTCGGTATGCGAGGACCCGGTGCGGAAGTGAATGTCCGGGAGCATGGTCAGGTAGCCGTCGCTCACTGCCTGGACCGGCATCCGGCCCATGCTGGGGAGATACGACGGAGCACTGTAGATGTGCATGTTCTGCGAATTTTTCTCGTAAAAGATCACGAGCATGGGCCGTTTCTCGCCCGGCTTGTAGTCGTCGGGGATCGCCAGGATGCCCTGCAGTCGCACTCCGTCCTTATTCTTGAAGTCGAAAAGCACGCGATGGCCCCACAGATAATCTTTCTGCTGCGGATTGGCGTCGGAGATTTTTTTCGAATCCTGGAAGGAAGGACCAGAGACGCGCAGGTCCGGAAATTCGACGAACGTCTGGCGGGTGAAGAGGAACTTGTCCGCTTTCATCGCCCGGACCGGATTGCCATAGGACGCATCCTCGTAGACGAGCTCCTTCAACTGCCCGCCCGCCAGCTCATAGTATCCCGATTTCTTCGTCCACTGGCCGTAAGCGGACAGCGTGACCGGCTTGGTCAGATCAATTGTCCCGCGGGGTCCGACCCAGCGCGGAACGGTCGGGTCCGCCGGCATGGGGCGAAGGATGCGGAAGCGGATTTCGTTCTTCGCCCCGACGCCGTTGGTGAGGTTTTTCGGGCCGGAGCCGTCGAGCGGGAGGAGCCACAGGTCGTACCTATGCTGAACGATGGCCGCCTTGCCGTCGTTGGTGTGGCCGGCGATGCCGTAGGACGGCTTCGTCCCAGGGTGGTCGTCCTCGAGGTCCACGAAGCTCACCTTCCCGACGGAGCCGAGCGTTTTCGCCGTGCCCGCAGCCAGGTCGTAGGCTATGAACTTGCCGTCCTTCCAGTAGAGGAAATGCGTGCCGTGCGGATTGATGCCGAAGACATGCCGGCCGACGAGCTGGCCTTTGGCGATCAGCGTCCGCTCGCCGGTGGACGTGTTCACCCGGTAGATGTCCGCGGTCGGAAGAATCTTTTCGTCGCGGATATAGGCGCGCTCATCGAATCCGACGGCCCAGTTGCCGTCCGGGGCGACATCCAGCTCCCTCATCGTTTCGTCCGCAAGCTTGATGAACCGCTTCGCCAGGACGTCGAACGCCTGGCGGAACGTGAAGTTGCGGTCCTGCTCGGCTCGGACCATTTGGAGGGATTGGACCCGCTCGTCGCCCGTGTTCCAGACGTCGACATCGGGCGCCTCGTCCGTGGTTCGGCGCGTCGTATCGGGGGCCGGCACCTGATCCTTGATCCCGAAGAACACCCGCTTGCCGTCCTCGCTCCAGCTGAGGGGGGCCCGGTCGCTGATGACCCGGCCCTTGGGAAAACCGTCCGCCTTCGCCGGTTCGAGAACAACCGGCGCGGCAGCAGCGGCCCCGTCCTTCAACGCCGCCGTGACGTCCGGGAACGCGACGAGGACATTGTCCTTCTCGCGCATCTTCTCGACATCGCTCCCCTTGAGCACGGCGACGGCCGTGCCCGATTCGCTCCAGGCGAGCCGGCTGTAGGTCTTGGCGTCGTTGTCGAGCGGCGTGATGCGCCCGTTGCGCGTATCGAAAAGAAAGACGCCGTTGCCGTCCTTCACCGCGCCATCCACGGTATAGGCCAGGAGCTCCCCGGTGCGATTGAACGCGAAGTCCGCCACGCTCCCGAGCAACTGGTGACGTTCGGTCCTCAGGTCGAGGAGGATCGCGTCGAGCCCTCTCGGCCCTGCCGACGGAGCCGTGGCCGCAGCTCCGCCCGCGGCCTGCGGCGCCCCGCCGCGTTGGCCCGGTGTCCCGCCCGTCTCGGCCCCCCGGCGCCGGAGGACCAGATGGGTGGACGTGGGGGAGAACGTAAATATCCCGATATCTTGCCAGGACCGAACCGCTCCTGATTCCAGGTTGCGCAACTCGACGCGCCGCGGGGGGATCGGCTGTGCCGCTCCGCCGCGTCCCGCCTGGGCGGGCGTTGCCTGCGTTGCGCCGGGCTGTGACGGCGGGGTTGCCGGCGGTGTCGCGGGCTCGGCCGCGGGAGCCTGTCCGGAGCCGCCGCGGGCGGCGCGCGCCCTTTGCGCGGCGCCGGGGTCCACCTGGTAGGCGATCCACCTCGAGTCCGCCGAGAAGACCGGGGCGGAGGCATCCGCGACAGTCACTTCGGCGTTCGTTTCGAGGTTCACGAGGTGAAGGACCGGTTTGGACTCGGCCGGGATGACGTTGGTGAGCTCCACGATATAAGCGGCCCACCTACCATCGCCCGAGATCGACGGACTCGCAATGCTGCGCCATTTCGCGTAGTCTTCGACGGTCATGGCCTTCTTGGCGGGGGCTTGTGGCGCCTGTTGCGCGGCGGCCGCGACAAACGCGACCGCTAACACGAGGACGAAGGCCGCGATCCGGCGGCGTGTGAATAGGATTCCGGCAGCTTTC
>JBGOYP010000403.1:0-2678 GCA_041479785.1 Candidatus Aminicenantia bacterium
CAAATCGGGCCGCATGGTCTGCCTCCGCAACGGCGAATACGACGACGTGCCGATCGAAATCGTGACGAGCATGAAAAAAATGGTCGACGTCGACAAATACTACGACCGCGACCGGCTGCGGCCTTCATACAAGAGCTTTCACCAGAAACCGTTTTTCATCGTCACCAGCGACTGACATGAAGACACGCGTCGTCCGGGTCGAGAGGGTCACGCTCCCGCTTTATTCCCTGAACACGCTGGTCGTCGGAAGCGGGGCCGCGGCGCTCAACGCGGCCGTTCGTCTCTGGGACTTCGGGCAGCGCGACATCGCGGTCGTCACCGAAGATCTCGACGGCGGAACGTCGGCCAACGCGGGCTCGGACAAACAAACGTACTATAAATTATCCCTGGCCGGCGACCGGCCCGATTCGCCGTTTGAGATGGCGCGCGACCTCTTCGACGGCGGATGCATGCACGGCGACGTCGCGCTGTGCGAGGCGACGGGGTCGGCCGCCGCCTTCCACCATCTCGTCGAGCTCGGGGTCCCGTTCCCGCACGACCGCTACGGCGCCTATGTCGGTTACAAAACCGACCATGACCCGCGGCAGCGGGCGACGTCGGCCGGCCCTCTGACGTCGCGGCTCATGTTCGAAGCGCTGGCCCGGGCGGTCCGAAAACGGCGCATCCGGGTCTTCGACCGGCACCCGGTCATCGCCCTGCTGACCGAGGGCGCGAACAACGAAAAAAAAGTCGTCGGCGCGGTCGCTCTCGACGCCGCGAAAGCGAAGGGAAAGACCCCCGGGTTCGTGCTCTTCAACGCCGTCAATGTCATCCTCGGGACGGGCGGCCCGGCGGGCCTCTACGAAGCCTCGGTCTATCCCGAGCGCCAGTCGGGCGCGCACGGCCTGGCCTTCGAAACCGGCGCCGCGGGCCACAATCTGACCGAATCGCAATACGGCCTGGCCTCGCTCAAGTTCCGCTGGAACCTTTCGGGGACGTACCAGCAGGTCGTCCCTCGTTATATGTCCACGGACCGGAACGGACGAAACGAGCGTGACTTCCTCAACGATTATTTTCCCGACATGGGCCGGCTCGCGACGGCGATCTTCCTCAAAGGTTATCAATGGCCATTCGACCCACGCAAGGTGGCCGGGTTCGGCTCTTCGCTCATCGACATCCTCGTCTATCACGAAACGGCCGAACGCGGCCGCCGGGTTTTTCTCGATTTTCGGAACAACCCGCGCGCGGCCGGCCGGCTGGACGATTTTTCTTTCGCGGCGCTGGGCCCGGTCGCCCGCGCCTATCTCGAAAAGTCGGGCGCGAACCAGGCGACGCCCATCGAACGACTGAAGCACATGAACCCGGCCGCGGTCGAGGTCTACCGGGCGCACGGCATCGACCTCGAGCGCGAGACGCTCGAGATCGCCGTCTGCGCCCAGCATAACAACGGCGGCCTCAAGGCCGACCTCTGGTGGGAATCGAACATCCGGCATCTTTTTCCGGTCGGAGAAGTCAACGGAACGCACGGCGTCGTCCGTCCCGGAGGGTCGGCGCTGAACGCGGGACAAGTCGGAAGCCTGCGCGCCGCGCTTTTTATTGCGCGCAGGTATGCCGGACGGCCGCCCCGGGAAAAAGATTTTCTTAAAACCGCCGAAGCGCAGGTCCGAAACAAGCTCGAGGCCGCCCGGCTCATAACCGGACCGCCGGCGAAAAAACGGACTCCGCACGAAATATTTCGAAGCGAAATCCGGAGCCGGATGTCCTGCTGCGGGGCCCATATCCGGAATCCTGTCAAGGTCGCGGAGGAAGTCGAGAAGGCCTGGACGCTGTATCGCCGGATGAAAACGTCGATGCGCGTCGCGTCGGTCGACGACCTGCCCGCGGCTTTCAAGACGCTCGACCTCAGCCTCACCCATGTCCTTTATCTCGAAGCGATTCGAGAATACATCGCCAAAGGCGGGGCGAGCCGCGGGTCCTACCTTGTCCTCGACCCGGCGGGAGAGCCGCCCTGCCCGGGTCTCCCGGCCGACTGGAAATTCAAGCTCGCCCAGCCGGACGATTTCGTAAGCCGGAACATCCTCGAAGTCTCCCTGGACGAGACGGGCCTCGTTCGTAAAAAATGGGTCGCAATCCGTCCCCTTCCACCGGCCGAGGCCTGGTTCGAGACGGTCTGGGACGATTTTCGAAACGGCCGGATCTTCGATTAAAGGAAAGACACGATGCTCGACAAGCCTGTCGCGTTGATCACGGGGGCCGGCCGGGGAATCGGCCGCGGGATCGCTGTGGAGCTGGCCAGGGAGGGGTTCGCGGTTGCCGGATGCGACATCGTTTACGAACCGGACAACCGGGCGTCGGGATTGTTCGAAGTCGAGGCGGCGGTCCGGACGCACGGCGGCGAGTTCTACCCGGTCCGGGGCGATATCGCCGCCCTTGACGAACATGCCCGGATCCTCGGCGCCGTTGTCGAGCGCTTCGGACGGCTCGACCTCCTGGTGAACAACGCGGGCGTCGCGCCGGACGTCCGGAGAGACGTCCTGGAAACCACGCCCGAAAGTTTCGACAGGGTTCTCGCCGTCAATATGCGCGGGCCGTTTTTTCTGACCCAGAAAGCGGCCAAGCTCATGGTCGAACTTCGGGCCAAGATTCCGCAGGCCCGGCCGATGATCGTCTTCATCACCTCGATCTCGGCCGAGGTCTCA
>JBGOYP010000404.1:0-2672 GCA_041479785.1 Candidatus Aminicenantia bacterium
AATCCACTTATACCCCCTGTCCAGTTTTTGGGGAGTAGCTCAGAAAGCTCGACGAGAAAACTGTGGCCTGTTTCAGAATATCTTGCGCGTACAGATGTATCGGCTTGGAGTCTATTTCTGGCGGATGTGCCTTTACACAGATCAGCGCGTTGGCTTTCTCTACAAATTCGAGATGAAACATCAATTGATGCATTCCTTTTTCTGGGTGGATGAGTCGATCTCGTGCCAGAATTACTTGATCAATCCAAAGCTTTTTGTGTCCTGAAATCATAGCTTCGAGCTTAGCAGCGGCGTTTTTCTTGTTCTTTTGCGCGTTGTTTCCCAGTGCATTGAGGACATTGCCGCCGTACACATCCTTCTCTCGGTGGAAGCCGTCGACACCGATGCTTACGATTTTTTCGGAAGAAAGGAGCTGCACTAAAAGATCTAACAGAGTCTTCACTCCGGAGAAAAACGCTTCGATTCGAATATGCAGATCGGGCTGTTGGCTAAATATGGCAACTCTTTCGAGTTCAAATTTCTTAGCGTGCCACTGCAGTTGAATTGGCTCGATGTTTTTCGCACATACGTGCTCAGCGTCATTACACATGTCCGATATCTGAGCGATACAATGATTCAGTACGGAATATTCGGTCCAGCACGATTGGATGATGCCTCTGCTTTCACCGGACCAGGAATTGGGATTAAACATTTCCGCTCCAGCGACGCTCGACGGGTCAACACAAATAACCGGTATCGGCGCTTCGGACTTAGTGGGAGTATTCATTGCTCTAGTCTCGCTAATTTGTAGTGTCTAACAATATTTATATGAATCCCTATAAAATCCTTAGGACGGCATTAAGTGCAGTATAAGACGCCGATGAATACGGCATCATTTCGAGCCTTATTGCAATGTTTTCAACATCTCCCGTCAAGGTGGTGTTATTATCATAATGTTTTATGCGGATCGGCATAAAATCCTCCAGGACTAACTTAAAATGAAGCGTTGTTCTTCGGTCAATAAAATATATCCCCCACTTTCCATGGAAAAATAATATCGAAAGTCCGCGGCATTGTCAAAGGCGTGTATGGGACCTTAGCTTTCGTGAAGAAAAAGAGCATTTCCGAGATCGTCCGCAACTGACTGAGCTCGGGGCTACATCCGGTTTCCGCCGCCGACATAAAGCACTTGCCCGGTGACCCAGTCCGCCTGCCGGGACGCAAAGAAAATCACGGCCGCGGCGATGTCGTCCGGAGTCCCAATCCGGCGCAGCGGATAGCTTTTGGCAAGAGCCTCGGCCGCGTCCTCGGTCAGCCAGCCGGTCTGAACCGCGCCGGGAGATATGACGTTTACCGTTATCCCGTAAGGGCCGAGTTCGGCCGCGGCGGCCTTGGCATAGCTTTCACCCGCATACTTGCTGGCGCCATAGGAGACATTCCAGGCGTGGCCCGAGGCCCCGTCTGTACTGATGTTGATAATGCGTCCCCAACGCGCTTTCCTGGCGATATGCCTGCGAGCGAATTCGGCCATGAGCAGGGCCGAGGCACGGCAGTTGACCGCGAAGTGCTCGTCATGGGAAGCGGCCGACACCGTCCTGACGGAATAATCGCCCCCGAACACGCCGTCTGCCGGAAGCTCCCCAGCCGGCAGGAATGAGTCGGGGCGGTCGTGAGCCGCGTTGTTGACCAAGACGTCGATCTTTCCGAACGCCTTCTCTGCTTCGTCCATCAGGCGGGGGACATTGTCGGGGTCCGACAAATCCGCTTCCCGGGCCTGACATCGTCCCCCTAGAGCATGGATCGCACGTATGACAGCCTCCGCATCCTGCCCGAGCATTCCATAGTAACAGCCGGGACCGGGCTCTGACGCCGTGTCGCCAGCCCGCGGTCCTATCGCGCCGTGTGTTTCTGAAGACAGTCGCATATAAGTAAGAAACACGTCCGCCCCTTCGCGGGCGAACGCAAGGGCCGTTGCGGCTCCGATTCCGTGATTCGCGCCCGTGACAAACGCAACCTTGCCCTTGAGTCCGGTATCCACCATGGTTTTCCTCCTTGCTAAAAAAGGTAATCACGCGTTGCGGCCGAGAGGTTCGGCCTCGTCAAGGCCGGGAGGGTTGAGAGCGCGTTATTTCATGATCTGTGGCTTCTGGGAAAGACTATAGCCCGGGCAAAGATCCATGTCAATTTATCCTTTCGGGATTCCGCGTTCAGCCGAAATAAGCGCTTCCTTGACACCGATCACCGTCGGGGGATATCTTCACCATGAGCCGCACGAATGGCCGCGGCCCGGAGCGCTCATGAATCTCTCGCGCACGATTTCGATCTTCGGCCTGGTTGCCCTATTGTCCTGGTCGTTCGGCTGCAGGGAGGAACATCCCCTCGTCACGAGCCCGCCCACCATCACGGCGCAGCCCCAAGGAAGGGTGGTTCCCATCGGCCAGAGCTGGACCCTGAGCGTCACCGCGACGGGTCCGGGCACCCTGCGCTACCAGTGGCGGAGAAACGGAATGGCCATTTCCGGAGCCGACCGGGCATCTTATGTAATTGCTCCGATGTCGCTCAGCGAAGGAGGAACCTTCGACGTCGTGGTGAGCAATGAGGCAGGAAGCGTCACCAGCTCAACGGTAACCGTTATGGTCGTGACGTCGCAAGGGCCCTGGAACAACGGCCTTTGGATCGCCGCGAGCGCCAAC
>JBGOYP010000405.1:0-2671 GCA_041479785.1 Candidatus Aminicenantia bacterium
GGAATAATCCCGGCGCCGCAGGTCGACCAGCTGAGGGATCCGGAACAGGTTCTCCAGGGAAAACGTCACGGTCCGCTTGAGGCGGGCCGACATCCGGTCGAGCGTCTGCAGGATTTTTTCGAGCAGACCCTCGTTGACCCGGATATCCCAGCTCGCCGGGTCCTGGGAATCGATGTCCACGGTGACCTCGACCCGGCCGCGGGAGATCCGTTCCTGGGCGAGGACGCGGAGCCGGCTTTCGAGCCGGCCGAGGGGCGAGCCCTTGACGGTCCAGTCGAAAAAGCGATGGTTCAGGCTTTTGATGCTGACTTTGACCCGCAGCGTCGGCGCCGTGAAACTCTTTTCGGCGAACCCGGTCATGCTCTGAATCGTCATGCGCTCTCCTCGACTTCGGGGAATTGGAGGTCGTGCAGCTTCTTATAAATCCCCTCCCGCTTGAGAAGGACCTCGTGCGGACCGGATTCGACGATCCGCCCCTTGTCGATGACGAGGATCGTATCCGCGGTGCGGATCGTGGACAGGCGGTGGGCGATGACGAACGTCGTCCGGTTCCTCATGATGTGGTCGAGCGCCTGCTGGATCAGCCGTTCGGATTCCGAATCCAAGGCCGACGTGGCCTCGTCCAGGATCAGGATCGGCGGGTTCTTGAGCAGGGCGCGCGCCAGGGCCAGCCGCTGTCGCTGTCCCACGGAGAGCAGCGCTCCGCGCTCGCCGATCGGCGTATCGTATCCTTGGGGCAGCTCGGTGATGAAGTTGTGGCATTCGGCCGTCCGGGCCGCGGCCACGAGCTTCTCCTCGGCGACGTCTTCCAGGCCGTAGGCGATGTTGTTCCGGACGGTGTCGTTGAACAGGACGATGTCCTGGGTGACGAGCCCGATCTGCGACCGGAGGGACTCCAGGGTGACGTTCCGGACATCGTGGCCGTCGACCGTGATCCGGCCGGTTTCACATTCGTAGAACCGGGCGAGAAGGTTGATGACCGTCGTCTTGCCCGCGCCGCTCAAACCGACCAGCGCCACCGTCTGTCGGGGCTGGGCCTCGAAATCGATGTCGAAAAGCACGGGCCGGTCGGGGTCGTAGGCAAACCCGACGTGCTCGAACCGGACCCGGCCATCGACCTGCGGCAACAGATAAGCCGTCGGTGCGTCCCGGATCTGCGGCGGAAGGGCGAGGACTTCGCGGATCCGGTCGAGGCACGCCGTCGCCTGTTGCACGACGTTGTTCGCCAGGCTCAACCTCTTGATGGGCGTGAACATGTAAAAGATGGCCACGGTGAACGAGCCGAAGTCTCCCGGGCTCATTTGGTTCTTAATGATCCGGTTCGACCCGACATATAGGAGGAACGCGCCGACGACGCCGCCGATGAATTCCATGAACGGCGAGGACAGCGCCGAGATCCAGGCCAGCCGGAGGTTGATCCGGAAATAGCGGTACGACGCCTCGAGGAACTTGCGGAGCTCGAACCGCTCCATGGTGAAGGCCTTGACGATCCTCTGGCCGGAGATCGTCTCATGGATGAGGCCGTAGATTTCGCCCATCTTCGTCTGGCTCTGCCGCCCCCTCTTTTTGAGCTTGCGGCTGAAGGCCGCGAGCGGGACGATCGCCAGCGGCAGGACAATGAACGAGATCAAAGCCAGCCGCCAGTCGTTGAGGAACATGGCGACGAGAAGCCCGATGAGGATGAGC
The DNA here is from genome assembly GCA_041479785.1 of Candidatus Aminicenantia bacterium. GTDB lineage: Bacteria > Acidobacteriota > Aminicenantia > Aminicenantales > UBA4085 > JBGOYP01. The sequence continues at coordinate 1,687 of JBGOYP010000405.1, forward strand.
GACTCCTCGATGAGGTCGCTCATGGAGGAGGACACGGCCTGTTGGATCCGGTCGACGTCGTTCGTCAGCCGGGACATGAGGTCGCCGGTCTTCGCCCTGTCGAAATATGCGGATGATTGGTAGAGGATGTGTTCGTAGAGACGGTCCCGCATCGTCTTGACGATCTTGTTGCCGACGGCTTTCATGAAAAATGAGGAGAGAAACGTGAACAGGCCTTTGCCGAATATTACGATGACGACGACGAACGGCAGGGCCCGACGGATATCGTTCCGGTTCAGATGGAAGAAGTCCCAGAGGATATAGAAGACGCGTTTCTTCGAGGCCGGCGGCTCCTGGGCGGACCCCGGCGGTCCGGGAGGACCGGCCTGGGCGGAAGACGGCTGGACGAGGGCCGCCGGGGCGGACGGGGCCAGCTTGAACATGTCGTCGAAGATGGGCTGGACGAGATAGACGAACATGGATGTGAAGACGGCGACGAACAGCGTGCAGACGAACGACAGGGTCACCCACTTCTTCTCGCGCAGCATCAGCCGGAGCAGCTCGAGCATCGCGGGTCCGCCTTACCGGGAGCCGGCCTCCAGCATCCGACGGGCGACGTCGAAAGCGTTGAGGGCCGAACCGCGCCTCAGGTTGTCGGCGACCGCCCAGATCCAAAATGTCCGGGGGACGGACGCCTCGCGTTTGACCGGCCCGATGAAGATTTCGTCCTTGCCCGAAACTGAGATCGGCGACGCCGCGCAAGCCGGGCCGGCCGGCATCACTTTGAAAAACGCGGATTCTTTGAATATCGCCTCGAGCCCGGCGATGTCGGTATCCCGCGCGAGCTCGAGATAGAACATGATCGAATAGGTATGGAAGACCGGGGCCTGGACGATGGATATACGCAGCGGGATATGGGGCGGGCCGAGGACGCGACCGACCTCGGCGACGACCCGGCGCTCGATCGTACCGAAGCCGCAGGCGTCCGGTGCCTCGGTGTGCGAGA
>JBGOYP010000406.1:0-2663 GCA_041479785.1 Candidatus Aminicenantia bacterium
GGATCTCCCAGCCGATCGGCGCGAAGGTCTGGCCCATGTCGCGTGAAACGCTCAACCCGCTGGCGCAAACATAGATTGTCCGGTCATTGGCGGGGTCCACCCGGACCTGACTGTAGTAGAACGGACGATTGGCCACCTGCCTGAACCGTTCGGTCGGGCACATCCGTTTCCAGCTCTCTCCGCGGTCTTCGGACCGGAAGATGCTGCCTTCGGCGTGCTCGACGAGGGCATAGACGACGCCGGGAGCGCTGCGCGAGGTATCGACCCCGATCCGGCCGACGATGCCGCCGGGAAGGTCCTTGGTTAGCTTCGTCCAGGTCTCGCCGCCGTCCGTGGACCGATAGAGGCCACTCCCCTTCCCTCCGCTCGTGTACAGCCAAGGTAACCGCCGGTGTTCATAGGCCGCGGCGTAAAGGATCTGGCTGTCCGACCAATCCACGGCCAGGTCGGCGAATCCGGTGTTGTCGTCGATGTAGAGGATTTTTTCCCACGTCTTGCCGCCGTCGGTCGTTTTATAGATCCCGCGGTCGGGGTTCGGTCCCCAAAGATGTCCCATGGCCGCGACATAGACGATGTTCGGGTCGCCCCGGTTGACGATGATCCGGCTGATATGACGAGTGTCCCGGAGCCCCATGTGGACCCACGTCTTGCCGCCGTCGGTGGACTTATAGATGCCATCGCCGATCGTGACGCTGTTCCGGCAGGTGGCCTCTCCCGTTCCCGCCCAGATGATGTTCGGGCTCGATTGGGCGATGGAGATATCTCCGACGGAGACCGTGGCCTCTTTATAAAAAACGGGCGCCCAGGTTGTTCCGGCGTTCTCCGATTTCCAGACGCCGCTCGGCCCGACCGCGGCATAGATGACCCACGGCTGCTTCTCGACGGCCTCGATGTCGACCGTCCGGCCGCCCATGACCGCGGGGCCAAGGGAACGCCACGAGAATTTTTCGAAAAGCTTGCCGGCCTGGTCGGCCGTTTGAGACGCGCCGGCCGCCGGGCTCAATATGATAAATCCAAAAGCGAGGCCGGCCGCCGTCGCCGCGCGAACGAACTGTCCTCTCATCGTCCTTCTCCTTTGAACATGCTTGAGCTATTATAATGGACGAGCCGGGAGAAATACAGGACCGCGGCGTTTTGGTCGTCCCGCCGCGCAGCTGGAATCGCCCCCGGCGTTTGTGGTATAAAGTTGCGGAGTCTCGTGAACAACCGAAAGATATTTTCAATCGCTCTTCTGGGCTTCGTCCTCGTCTCGCTGTTGTTCACCTATCCTCTCGTCCTGAACGTCGGGACGGTGCTTCGCGGCTCGGACGTGAACGCGCTCGGCGACCCACTCTTGAACACCTGGGCGATGACCTGGAATATCCATAAGCTGGCCCGGCTGGATTTCCAGGGCTTCTTTGACGCCAACAATTTCTATCCGCAAAAAAAAACGTTGCTCTATTCGGAGCATCTGTTGTCCCAGACGCTCCTGGCGATGCCCGTCTATCTGCTGACTAAAAATTCGGTCCTGGCCTATAATTTTGTGTTTCTCGCCGGGCTCATCCTTTCGGCGTTCGGCGTCTTTTGTCTCGCCCGCCGGCTGACGGGAAGCGCCGCCGGCGCCTTCGCCGCGGGACTCATCTATGCCTTTTGCCCCTTCCTGACCACGCATTACTACCATCTCCAGGTCGTGAGCGCGTGGGGGATTCCGTTCGCGTTCCTGTTCCTCCACCGGTTTTTTGAGGAAGGATATCGTCTCAAACACGTCCTTCTCTTCACCCTGTTCTATGTCCTTCAATCCTGGGCCAACGGCTACTATGCCCTGTTCATCACGGTGTTCGCCGGCCTGTGGATCCTCTATCAGGCGGTCCGGAAAAGGTCCTGGGCCGACTTCCGATTCTTGACCGGCATGGCGCTCTTTGCAGTTTTAGCCGTCCTCCTGACCGCTCCATTTTATCTGCAGTACGCCAAAGTCCACGAGGACATGGGGTTCACCCGAGGCATGGATTTCTATGCGCGCCTGTCGAGCTATCTTGCCGCGCCGAGCTTCAATTGGCTTTATGGCCGGATCACCGAGCGATTTGTTCGTCCTGAAGGCGAGCTGTTTCCGGGAGCGATGGCGGTCCTTCTCGGCGCGATCGCGGTCGTCGTCCTGGCGAGAATGAGGCGGGTCCGGCCGTCCGGAACGCCGACCGCGCTGAAAAGGACGGCGGCCATCGTCCGCCGCATTCTGAACGGTGCCATTCTGGCGGTGTCCGTCGTTGCCCTATTTATCATGGGACAGGACGGGTTCGTCCTCCGGCTATTCAATGTCCAGGTCGTCCAGGCCCATAACCTCAAACGGACGCTCATCGCCCTCGGCATCCTCGTCGTCTTTCGGATCCTGACCGACCTCGTCGTCCGTTTTGAGCGGCGCGTTCCGCGGATCTCCGACGAAGGGCATCTGATCGTATATTTTGGAATCTTCCTCGTCGCGGTTTTGTTCACGTTCGGACCGACCGGCCCTTACGTCTATCTCTACAATTACGTCCCGGGCTTCAAAGCCATCCGGGTCCCGTCCCGGTGTGACGTCTTTGTCATGTTCGGATTGTCCGTGCTCGCGGCGTTCGGCTTGAGGACGGTCCTCGCGCGTCTCAAGCCCGCCCTGAAGATGGTGGTCGCCGTCGCGTCCGGAGCCGTGATCA
>JBGOYP010000407.1:0-2660 GCA_041479785.1 Candidatus Aminicenantia bacterium
GATCTTGAACGTGTCGCGGACGTTGTGGTCGGAGAGCAGGATCCCGATGCCGCGGCTTTTCAGCTTAGCCAAGATCTTCTGTAATTCGGCGATCGTCAGAGGGTCGATGCCTGTGAAAGGTTCGTCGAGCAGCAAAAATTTCGGTTTGAGGGTGAGAGCGCGGCAGATCTCAAGACGGCGGCGCTCCCCGCCCGAGAGGCTGTGCGCGGACTGGGACGCCAGGGGCGCAAGCCCGAATTCGGCGAGAAGGTCGCCGGCCAGCCGTTCGCGTTCTTCTTTTGTGTAAGGCAAAAGCTCAAGCGAGAGCCTGAGGTTGTCGCGGACCGTCGCTTTGAGGAAAACGGAATTCTCCTGGGGGAGGTAGGTGAGCCCCGCCGCGGCCCGGACGTGGGTTGGGGCGCGGGAGATGTCCAGGCCGTCGAGGAGGATCGTCCCTCTATCGGGTTTGACGAGCCCGACGATCATCTGGAAGATCGTAGTTTTTCCCGCGCCGTTCCGGCCGAGAAGGCCGATGATCTCGCCGGAACGGACGGTGACGTCCACCCCCTTGACTACGGTCCGGCTTCCGTATGATTTGACGAGCCGTTTCGCTTCGATGAGGGACATTGAAGGTATAATAGAGTCACCCTATTAGGCTGTCAAGGATATGAAACGGGTCATAAGCGCGTCGAGACGAACGGACCTGGTCGCGTCCTTTCCGGAATGGCTGGCGCGGTCGCTCGCGGAAGGGCGAGCGGCCGTCTTTGGGCCCGCCCGGAAAACGGTTTCCGTCGACGTGCGCCCGGAATCGGTGCACACGGTCGTGCTCTGGTCAAAGGATTTCTCAAACCTCATCCGCGACGCGCACGGTCTGCGCCGGGCCATCGAACGATACGACCAGATCTATATACTATTCACGATCACCGGTCTTGGCGGGACGTTTATCGAGCGCGGCGTCGTCGGGCCGGACGCGGCTCTCGCCCAGCTTCCCGACCTTGTCAGGGTCGCCGGATCGCCGCGGCGGGTCTCCGTGCGGTTCGACCCGGTCGTCCATTGGCGGGAGGCGGGCGAAACCCGGACGAACCTCGGCCGCTTCGCGGACATGGCCGCGCGGATCGCGGGCGCCGGAATTGAAGACGTCCGAATCAGCTTTGCCCAATGGTACGGGAAGGCCGTTCGCCGCGCGGCCCGGAACGGATTCGAGTATGTCGACCCGGACGAAGGCCGGAAGCTCGAAGCCGCGGCCCGGCTCGTAGAGACGGCGGCGTCTTACGGGTTACGGCTTTATTCCTGCAGCCAGGATTTTCTCACGCGCGTTCCCGGTATTAAACGCTCGTCTTGCATCGACGGGGCCCTGCTCGGTAAGCTTCATCCCCGTCAGGAACGGGCGTCGGTTGCCAGGGACAAGACGCAGCGGAAGGAATGCGGCTGCACGACGTCTATAGATATAGGAAGTTATGCGCAGTCCTGCCCGCATGCGTGTTTGTATTGCTATGCAAATCCAACGGAGTGATCGCTACGCCAAAGGCTCGCGATGACATTATTTCAGGAGTGATCGCTATGAAAAAAATTATTATCTGCATCGCCTGCTGCCTGACGCTCGCATCCTGCGCGACTGTTTATTTGATGAAAAGCCGCGCCCCCGAAGCCGAGATCACGGTCGACGGCAAAACCGAGGATTGGAGAGGCGCGCTCTATGTCCTCGATGAAGAGCGGATCTTCGTCGGCTTCATGAACGACCAAAGTTATCTCTATGTCTGCCTCGTCGCGGGGGACAGCCATCCTCCCGCCCAGATAAAAAGCGGGGGTCTGACCGTGTGGTTCGACCCGACCGGCGGAAAGCACAAGACCCTGGGAATCAGATATCCGATGAAAACCGCTCCCGACGGCATTGAGATCCTGCGGTCGAATAATTCCTCCGGCGAACTCACGACCCTCGAAGAAGCGAACAAGATGGGTCTTGAAGTTCGGGCGGACGCTTCAGGCGGGTCTTTTATTTATGAGCTCAAGATCCCGCTTGTAGCGACGGAAAAACAGCTTATCGCCGTCGGGGCCGCGCTGGGGACGGCGGTCGGAATCGGTTTCGAGACCGGCGAACCGGAGCTAGGTCGAACTCCGGAGGGGGGCGGCGGTAGAACCGGCGGCGGTATAGGCGGGGCCGGTCGCGGAGGCGGTATTGGCGGCCCGGGAGGTATGGGCGGAGGACGGGTCGGGAATGGAAGGATGCCCAATATCCCGACGCCGATTAAATTTTGGGCGAAGGTTCAATTGCGCTAACAACTAGATTCCGAGCGATAAACGCTCGGCGAGGGCGGGCGGCAGGTTTTCCTTGAGGATCTTCTTCTTCGCGTCCTCGATGTCATAATCGATGCGGAAGAACTTGATGTTGCGCGCCTCGGCGTCGTAAATGGCAAAAGCCGCCCGCGGGTTGCGGTCGCGCGGCTGCCCGACCGAGCCGGGGTTGATGAGATACGTCACGCCTTTCTCGAGCTTGACCTCGTTTGAGTTACCCTCGAGATACGTCCCTTCGACGACGCTATCCTGTTTCGTATAGACGAACGGGAAATGGGTGTGGCCGAAGAAACACAACGGAAGCTTTAAATAATCGAATGCTTCGGCGGCATCGAATTCGCCGAAGATGTAGTAGTCCTCGTCGAACGGCGCGCCATGGCAAATGGTGA
>JBGOYP010000408.1:0-2644 GCA_041479785.1 Candidatus Aminicenantia bacterium
CCTCAGAGCCAGTGCCGAAGACAGCCGGCTCGCCGTCGATGACCGCACGGTCGTCGCCCTCGAAGAAGCCCGTGCTGCCGGTCTCGAGGCCCTGAGCCTGGAGGATCACGCCGACGACATGGCCGCGGCCGGTTGTCCTGAGGTAGGTATACGGCCGGCCTTCGGTGCACGGATTCTCGCGGTTCCAGCGGACATAGAACCGACCCTCGTCATCGGCCTTGGGAACGGGCGCGAAGGCAACCTCGGCCTCGACGTCGACGGCCTGTCCGGCGATCCTCTCCGAGACAAGCTCGATGCGGGCGGAAGCGGCGAAGGGCATCGGGAAATAGATGTAGTTCCGGCCGTCGTCGCCCGTGCCGAGGAGAAGCGAGTGGACCGCCGGGTCGCCGAAGCTGTAGCCGAAGAGATCGTCCACGGGGCAATCGACGGCCGGCTCTTTCGCGCCGTCCCAGAACATGCGGATGAGAATATCCCGGTCGCCGCCGGCGAACGCGGATGAGGGGCCGAGCTTGAGGCCGAGGATCCGTCCGGGAGCCGAGGTTGCGAACAGGGTCGCCTTTCCTCCGGCTGCCAGGGAAACGCGGGCGGACTTCTTCGCGACGGCCGTTCCCGCGGGGACCAGGGCGTCGGTGATATCGGACCCCGTCCGGCGTAAAAGAGCGGCGGCGTTCCCGACCAGGCGGAGGAAGTCCGCGGAGGGCGGGTCCTCGTAGGTCGGGATGGCGGAATCCTTCGGATACACGGCATAGTTGATGTCATAGAACTGGAACGTTTCGGCCTTAACCACGATCTTGCAGGATTTCCGGTAGGTCAGCGGGACATAGGATGTGTGACCACCGACACCCGACACGACGAGAGGGGCGATGAACGGCGCGTGGGCGCCGTCATAGAGGTCCGTTATCTTCAGGCTGATGCGGGGCGCGGCTTCGCCGTCGAAATAAAATTCGATGATATCATCGGTCGGCGTGGGTGTGTGGATCCGGGTGACGACGCCGGGGCCTTCGAGGTCGGCGAGGACCAGGCCGCCGGCCTCTTTCCGGATGAAGGAGTACTTGCCGGAGAAGCCGTCGTCGTTGCCGCCGCTCCGGTCGTAGCTCGAGACGAGGCCGACCTTGACGGACTGTTTGAGGCGCGGCAGGAGGTCGAGGCGCGTGAGCTCCTCGATGCCCACGACGCGCGATCGGGAGGCGGCGGTTGCCGCGGGGACGGGCGGCGATTGAGACTTCGCGCAGGCCGCGAGAAGGCCGAAGGCGACGAGCGTCAGCACAGCAAGCATGGGGACAAGAACGGGGACACGTACCGGAAGTACATGTCCCCTGACTGCCGCCGGCCCCTGATCATCACCGTATATCCTCATCATCGTTCTCCTAATTCGGGGACACAATACCAATTTCCGAATTACCGGCGGGAGCGGGGCGCGAGCCCTTTGAACAACTCATAGATAGATCTCCTATTTTTCAGCCAAGGCAACCTTGGGGTAGTGGTCGAGGATGCGCATAGCCGCCTCCGCCGCCGCCCCGTTCCCCCAGTCGTATATCGTGAAGACGCCCATGCCCTCGCCCTCGGGGCTCGTCCGGCCGCCGTGGCCGTAGTTCTCCATGGTGAAGCCGTAGTCGGCCGGCCCGAACCACGGATAGACCTTCTCCCACATGGCCTTGACAGCGGGATTCTCCGGGCAGTACATCATGACGAAGCCCGCCTTGAGCGCGGCGACTCCCCGCTCGAAATAGGCCGGCTCGCCCGTCTCCTTGTGATAGTCGAGGAATAGCTCCGCGAATAGCGTTTCGCGCGAGTCGTTCCACTCGCCGTCGGCATTCATCACGCCGAATCCGCCGAGCGCCGGGACATAGATGAAGGGCGGCTGCCAGATCTGCTGGGCCATCGACAGCTCGTCGAGTGTCCGCCGTCCCCATTCGAGATAGGACGCGCGCCCGGTCGCCCGGTAGGCCGCGAGGAGCGCTTCCGCCGTCCAGAACATGGAGAACGTATTCTGCTTGTGCATGGCGTTGCGTTCGATCTTCCGCCCCAAATACTTCTCCCGGCCCCAGCCGCAGCACGACCAATAAGTCTCGAAGTCAAGCCACAGGCCCTGCGGCACGACCCCCGCCACAACGGCGTCCATGGCCCGGACGGCCGCCTCTCGAAACTTCGCCTCCCCGGTCACTTCGGCCAGCTTCAGGAGGAACGTCACGCTCAGGCACGTCTCGGGCGTCTGATTCATCACCGATCCGGGTGCGTGCGTCTCCGGGTGGAGCCAGCCCGGGAAAAAGCCGTCGGCGTCCTGGAGCGTGATCAGGCGCTCGCCGTAAGTCCGGGCGTAATCGAGGAGCCGGACGTCCTTTTCGAGCTCCTGGTGCCAGCGCAGCATGAGGAGCGCCGTCCAGCTCGAGTCGAGGACGTGGAACCAGTCCGGGGTGATGCCGTGGTCGTCGGGCGTGCGGTCGGAATTGCTCCAGCGCGCTTTATCCCAGCCGCGCGGCCGGCGCAGCTTCCGGCCGTCGACTTCGACGATCTCGTTCTCCGTGCCGATCACGGCCGGAAAGAGCCCGTCCTTCATCGGCGCGGCCAGGGCCAGCTCCTTGGTCAGGCGGGCCTTGCGCAGGAGCGCCTCGTCGTTCGCGGCCCGGCCGAAGCGATAGAGCCC
>JBGOYP010000409.1:0-2637 GCA_041479785.1 Candidatus Aminicenantia bacterium
AATAATATTTTGCCGAGAGGAGATATCCAAGATAGGGGCCGACCGAGACGAAGGGACCGTTGAAATTGAGCTTGACTTCGATGGGAATAATAAGTGTGCCCAAGTCTTCTTTGTCGGTATAGGCGGTGTTGTCGGCGGTGTAATTGACCTTATTTCCGGCCGTCGAATAGAAGAGTCCCGCCATGATCGCCAAGTTCTCGCTCAGCGGGAGTTCGTAACCGACTCCGACCTGGAAGCCGAGCTTCATCTTTTTCGCTGCTCCTCCCGAGTCCATATTGTTTTGAGTCGTCGAGTCGTATGTGAAATTCGACATGACGAGCCCCGCCCCGATGAATACTCCTCCGGCCCGCTTAGGCCCGGCCGGAGGCGTCGGCGTCGGTTTCGGCCGCTGGACTTGGGCGGGTGCGACAGGCGCGACCGGAGCGGTCGGCGCGGCGCCGACTTCTTCGCAGACATCGGTGCTGATATATCCCGTCACAAGGTTGCCCGAGTTGTCGGTGACCGAGATTTCGTAGAAATTCCCGACCTTTTTCGACGATTCGAATATCGCCCCCATCGAGACGCGGCTGAGGACGGCGGAGGTGGCGTCCGGTTTCTGCCGGACGTTGGCGGTCTGGACTTTGATTTTGACGACGGCCGCGTCCGCGATAGCGGCAACGGCTAAAAGCAACACAATGGCGCACACGAGGAAAGGAGTTTTTTTCATGACGGCCTCCTCTTGTCTCATCTTATGAATAAGGGCGGGCCGTGTCAATCTTCTGAACGAGCTCAGAACCTTCTCCATACCCGGTTATGGCGCGGCGAAGGGCGGGCTCGAGGCCGGCTTGTCAAGCGTCTTCTCTGCTGATAAGATGATGAACCGTCATAGCGCTCTGGAACGCCGTTGGCCGGCCGTTCGTAATCCGTGGAGGCCCCATGAAGAAAATCGGAAAATTTGCCGTCGCGATCGCCCTCCTTGCCGCGATCAGTCTTCCGGTTCCGGCTTGCCGGTCATCGGCAAAACCGATTCTCAATGTCTTTGCTTGGGCCGGGCTGTTCAAACCCGCCCTCATCGCCCGGTTCGAACAAGAGGCGGGTTGCAAAGTCGTGATCACGACGGTCGAATCCAACGAGACCGTCTATGCGGACCTCAGCAATGAGGTGGCCGCGTGCGACCTCCTGACCGCGCCGAGTTCCCTGGTCGGCCTCATGGCCGCGCAGGAGATGCTCCAGCCCCTCGACCATGAGCTGCTTCCCAACCTCGAACACGTCGACCCGGAATTCCTGAGCATCGCCCTCGACAAGACGATGGAGCACTCCGTCCCGCACGTCGTCGCGAATACCGGCCTGGCCTATCTCAAGAGCCGGGTCAAAGATTTTCTCCCGACCTGGGGCATGCTCGACCGGCCGGACCTCAAGGGCCGGATCGTCGTCCTCGACGACATGCGGCAAACGATCGGCGCGGCGCTGAAATCCCTCGGATACAGCCTAAACTCGACCGACCCTCTCGAGCTGGCCAAGGCCCGCGACGTCGTCTTGCGTTGGAAGAAAAACCAGGCCCGCTTCGAAAACGGACAAGTCCCGGCCGATCTAGCCGCGGGCCGGGCCTTTCTCGTCCACGGCTTCAGCAACGAGGTCCTTCCGGTCCAGGCCGGTAATTCGGACATCGCCTACGCCATGCCGTTCGAAGGCGGGGCGGTCGACTGCGTCGACCTCGTCATCCCCAAGAATTCCGCGCAGACGGAGCTGGCCCACGCCCTCATCAATTTTTTCCACGACCCGGTCGTGGCCGCGGAGAATTCTCTCTTCATCGGATATCTCTGTCCCAACAAGGACAGCTACGCGTATTTCGACGAAGACCTGAGGACGAACCCCGCCGTGTTTCTTCCGCCGACGGTCCTGTCGAAATGCGAGGTCGTCGCCGACTTGGGCGCGGCCAACGAGTTATGGGTCAAAGTCTGGAACGAAATCAAGGCGGCGAAATGACGGATGACGCGCCGCGGGTCCCGAAACGCGGCCCGATGACGGGCGACGTGCCCGATTACGACGGCCTCTATCGGGACGCGCTTCAAGGGGACTTTTACGGCCCGGACTATTACCGGCCGCCGGCGAGCGACATCGACAGCGCGATCATCTATGACGACAACGAAGACAAGCGCGCGACCGCGGCGTTCGTCGCCCTGAACTTCGGGCCGAGGCGGGTCCTCGAGGTCGGCTGCGCAATGGGCTTGCTCGTCAAGGCGTTGCGAGGGTGGAGGGTCGAAGCCGAGGGAGTCGATTTCTCGCAATGGTGCGTAGACCATGCCCATCCCGCGGCACGGGCCTGGGTCCGATGGGGCGACGTCTTGTCCCTGCCCCGGCCGGCCGAACCCTACGACGTCGTCCTGGCCCTCGATATTCTCGAGCATTTGCCGCCGGACCGCGTCCCGGCCGAGCTGGGCAATCTGGCCGGGGCGCTGCGGCCGGGCGGCCTCGTTTTCACCGTCATCCCGGCCTATGGTCCGAACGCCTTCGGCCCCGAACTCTATCCGCTTCAATTCGAGGAATGGCGCCGCGACGCCGAACGCGGCCGTCCCTTCCGGAACATCCCGCTCGACGATAAAGGCCGTCCCCATCTCGGCCATCTCACCCATGCCGCGATCCCCTGGTGGGAGCGGG
>JBGOYP010000410.1:0-2634 GCA_041479785.1 Candidatus Aminicenantia bacterium
ATCGTCCTGCCTGACCTAAATCACGGCCGGGCGGGCATGGTCAACATGGCCAACGGCGGGCCCCACACCAACGGCAGTCAGTGGTGCATCACGCTCGGCGACCGGTCCTATCTCGACGGCGATTACACCGTCTTCGGTCACGTCGTCGAAGGGATGGACGTCGTCTTTAAGGTCGTCCAGAACGACGAAATCCAAACGGTGAAGATCGTCCGCGTCGGCAAGGCGGCCAAAAAATTCCATCCGACGACCGAGAGCTTTCAAAAAATGGTCGGGGAGGCCGAGTCGCGGGTGAAGGACGCGAACGCCCGGCGGAAGGCCGACGAGGACGCTCTCATTCAAAAAAACTGGCCGAACGCCGTCGCCGGCGAAGCCGGACTGAAATATGTCGTTCTCCGGGAAGGTCGGGGGAAGCCGCCCGCGGCCGGGGAAAAAATGAAATTCGCCTATTCGGGAAAATGCCTGCTCAGCGGGAAGGCGTTCGTCGGCACGGCCGCGGACGACACTCCCTATTGGGGAAACACGCCCGAGCCGTTCGTCTACGAAATCGGGAAAACGAAGATCAACCCCGGCCTGGACGCGACGCTCGCCTCGATGAAGAAGGGCGAGAAACGGCTTGTGATCGTTCCTGCCGAAATCGGATATAAGACGAGCGGTTTCTATGCCAAACAGCGCCCGAACGAGAAACGCTTCGTCATCTCTCCGAACACGCTCCTCGTTTATGAGATCGAGCGGCTGGAGTAACCAAAGGGGGTTTGGATGAAAAATTCGGATCTCTTAAGTATCGCTTTTATTTCGATCTTTTGCGGTCTCTTGGTCGGCATCCCGGAGACGTTCCCGCAGACATCGGCCGATGAGCAAGGTGTCCGGGCGGCGGTGGCCCGGTTTAAAAATGGGGTCGACTCGGGCGACAGAACCCTGGGGCCGCAACTGGCGACGGGTCCCTATGCGCCGCAGTTCATCCAGTTGTACAACATGTTCGTCGACGGCTATCGAAAATACAAGATGCCGTTGCCTCTGGAGGTTGGTCACATAAAAATCCTGCGCGACGGGCGGGCTAAAGTCGAGACGTATTTAAACCCGGCCAAGAATTTATTCGTGTTTACCCTGGAGAAAGAGAACGATCTTTGGAAATTCGGCCATCAAGAAGGGATCCTTTTCCCGATTTTCGAGTTTCCGAACCCGCCCTATAATCAAATCCTCGAGCTTCCCCAGGCCCGGCGAAGCTTCATGATGGCCGAACGGGACTTCGCCTTCAGGAGCTATGTCTATCGAGAAGTCAAAAAGGACCGCGGGGACGCCGCGGCCCGCGATTTCTTTCTGGACGGCCCCGGTTTCAAAGTCGCGATGGACGCTTGGCTTCCGTTTCTCGAAGGCGCCGGCCAATTCGCAATTTTCCTGGCCGTCCTCGAGTCGAATTATTACGGCTCGACCTGCGTCGTGACGAAGGCGACGGAAGAGGAAGCGGAAATCCAGTTCAAGCCGTTGCGCGATCTCGAAGTTCTCCAGATCGCCGTCTTCGACCCGAAACTAACGGCGGAAGAATTTCGTGCGCTTTATACCCATATCATGAAAAACAGGGCGGAAACGTGCGGCCTGGAGATCGATATTTCGATCCAGGGGACAGATTGTCTGCTGAAAATTAAAAAAAAATAAGAACCGGGGTCAGGCTTATGTCTGACCCCTTCCTTATATTCACGATTTATTTCTGCAAGGACGAAACGTCGTCCAGCACCCACATCCCGCGGCCGTTGGTCGCCAGGACGAGGACGTTGTCGCGCGGATGGATCTGCAGGTCCCAGACCGCGATGTTCGGCAATCCGCTCCCCAAATAATTCCAGGTTTTCGCGCCGTCCGTCGTCACATAAACGCCGAGATCGGTCCCGCAATAGAGCACGCCGGATTTCTTCGGGTCTTCGCGGAGGACGTTCGTCGAGCCGGCGGGGATTCCGGCACCGATGTTGACCCAGGTCTTGCCGTAATCCGAGGATTTGAAAACGTAAGGCGTGAAATCGTCGTCGTGGCGGCCGATCAAGGCGACGTAGACCGTAGCCGGGTCATATTTCGACGCCGTGAGGCACCAGACGTGCTTATTGTACGGTAATCCGGCCGTGACCTCCGTCCAATTCAAGCCGCTGTCTTTCGTCACCCATACTCGTCCGTCGTCCGACCCGGCATAAAGGACGCCGAATTGGAAGGGAGACTCCGCAAGCGCTGTCAGCGTCGCGAAGAAAATAGCATAAGGCAGCGTGCCCTGTTTCTGGGGATCGTTATAGGTCAGGTCGGGGCTGATTTTATCCCACGTCTCTCCCCGGTTCATGGACCTGAAGACATGCTGGAAGCCGTGATAGACAATGCCCTGATTATGTGGCGAAAGGATCGTCGGGGCGAGCCACTGGCCGCGGTATTCGCCCTCGCCCGGCGCGGGCTTAGGGTAGATTTCTTTGCTCACCCAGGCGCCGTTGGCGTATTCGGACCGTTCGACCCGGCCGTAATAGGACGACGCATACTCGATGTTGGGGTCGTTCGCGTCGACCGCGATGATTGTACCCTCGCCTCCCGGCGCCGTCTCCCACCGGAGCGGCGTGCCGCGCCCTCGGCGCTGGCCCGGTTGCTGCGCCGCCGTCTGCCCGAGAC
>JBGOYP010000411.1:0-2614 GCA_041479785.1 Candidatus Aminicenantia bacterium
TTCCGGTTCTAGGTTCTAGATTTCTTTGAAATCGGGATCGTGTCCCCCTATTCCGGTTCTAGGTTCTAGATTTCTTTGAAATCGGGATCGTGTCCCCCTATTCCATATTCCACGCTTCGTGTCCCCCTATTCCACGCTTCGCTCCGTGTCCCCCTATTCCGGTTCTCCTATTCCACTACTAAAATACGGAAATAGGTATTGTGTCCCCCTATTTATCCCGAGTATCATATCCGGGAATGGGGATGACCATGAAACTCTCGGCAATTCTTGTTCTCGGCCTCGTAATCGCCGCCGCGGGCTCCTTCTCTCCCGACAACCGGCCGCGGCTCCGCGAATTCGGCATCGTCACAGGAACGCTCGCGCCCGGCCCGCTCAACGCCATTACCGACGTGGCCGGCGTCGCCGTCGGACAGGTGACCCTTATCGAGGGCTCGAACGTCCGGACGGGCGTGACCGCCATCCTGCCGCACGACGGCAACATCTTCCAGGACAAAGTTCCGGCTGCGATATTCGTCGCCAACGGCTTCGGCAAGCTCACCGGATCGACCCAGGTCGAGGAGATGGGCAACCTCGAAACTCCGGTCATCCTTACGAACACGCTGAGCGTGCCGACGGCGGCCGACGCCGTCCTCGACTACATCCTGGGACTGCCCGAGAACAAAAACGTCGAATCGGTCAACCCGGTCGTCGGCGAAACCAATGACGGTTGGCTCAACGACATCCGCGGCCGCCACGTATCCAAGGAGCACGTCCTCGAGGCCATCAGGTTGGCGAAGCCGGGCCCCGTTGAAGAAGGGTCGGTCGGGGCCGGGACAGGGACGATCTGCTACGGGTTCAAGGGCGGCATCGGCACGGCGTCGCGGAAGATTCCGGCCCGCCAGGGCGCCTATACCGTCGGCGTCCTCGTCCAGACCAACCACGGCGGCATCCTCCAGATCGGCGGCATTCCCGTCGCCCAAAGGCTCCGGGGCGAGATGGCGCGCCAGGGCCCGGAATTCGGCTGGCGGGACGACGCCGCGGCACTCGCCCGTGGTTTATATATACGGGCGAGTACGGCGGAAGTGGACCCCCGGGCAAAGCCCGGGGCCCCGGCCGCCGTCGAAGGCTCGTGCATGATCGTCGTCGCCACGGACGCTCCGCTCGACAGCCGCAACCTCAGGCGACTTGCCCAGCGGGCGACCTTGGGCATCGCCCGCACCGGCGGCTACAATTCGAACGGAAGCGGCGACTACGCCATCGCGTTCTCAACGGCGAAAGAGGTCCGCGTGCCCCATCGGTCGCAGAGCGCGACGCAGACCGTGACCCTCCTGAGAAACGAAAATATATCGCCGCTCTTCCTCGCGGCGGCCGAGGCCGCGGAGGAGGCCATTTTAAATTCGCTGTTCAAGGCCACGCGGGTCGAGGGCGCGGACGGCCACGTCGCCGAACCGCTTCCGCTGGAGAAGTTGAAAGACTTGATAAGGAAATAACAATGCCCCTGTCATTGCGAGGAGGCTTTGCGACGTGGCAATCTCGAATGCAGAGGGGATCGCCACGCCAAGAGGCTCGCGATGACACCTGCTAGCATGAAAAAAATAATCGGAATTCTTGGCGGAATGGGGCCGGAAGCGACGAACTACTTCTACGGCCTCCTCATCAAACACACGGCGGCGGCGAGCGACCAGGAGCATATCCGGGTTCTCATCTGGAGCAACCCGGAAATTCCTCCGAGGACGGACGCGATCCTGGGCCACGGGACGAGCCCGCTACCCCGGCTTCTCGAAGGCGTCGAAAAGCTGGAGCGCGCGGGCGCGGAACTCCTCGTCATGCCCTGCATCAGCGCCCATTTCTGGGCCGCCGAGATCGAATCCCGCGCGAACGTCCCGTTCGTCAACCTGCTCGAAGAATCTCTCGCCTGGATTAGAAAAGCCCTTCCCGGTCTGAAAAAAGCCGGAGTGATTGCGACCTCCGGGACGGTCGTCTCCGGGCTCTGGCCAAAGACGTTCGGAAAGCGCGGCATCGAAGTCATCGCCCTACATTCGGATGAACAGAGCCTCGTCATGGACGCCATCCTCGGTAAGGGCGGTATTAAAACCGGAGTCACGGGCGGCCGGCCGCGGGCGACGATCGTACGCATGGCCCGCCGGCTGGTCGGCCGCGGGGCCGAGGCTATTATTGCCGGATGCACCGAAGTCCCGCTCGTCCTGCGAGAAACGGACCTGACCGTTCCGCTTGTCGAGCCGATGAAGATCGGCGCTCTGGCCTGCATTAAAAAAGCCGGGTATAAGGTAAAATACGCGTCATTGCGAGCCCTTGGCGCGGCAATCTCCTCTGCTCCGCAGGCCAAGGCCTATGATTCGCTTAAAAAGAGGGGATTGCCACGTCGCAAGGCTCCTCGCAAAGACAGATAGCTATTTGTCATCGCGATGACAGCAAAATGAAAGGAACTACATATGAACAAGAAAAAATTGGCGTATGTCCTCCTCGTTCTCGTGGCCTTCTCCTTCATCTGGTTAACGGCCTGCAAATCCAAAGAGGAAAAGGCCGCTGAGACGATGCCTCCGCTGGCCAAAGCGCCCGACATCCAGCAGCGGCTGGCGAAATACGCGCCGACCGACGTCGTCGCCGACCCCAA
>JBGOYP010000412.1:0-2604 GCA_041479785.1 Candidatus Aminicenantia bacterium
CGCGACAGGATCTTCGTCGCCGTCCTGGGCCATCCCTACGGCCCGAACGCGGAACGCGGCATTTTTCGCTCGACGGACGGCGGCCAGACCTTCCAGAAGGTCCTCTATAAAGATGAAAATACGGGCGGCTCCGAGCTCGCTTTCGACCCGACGAACCCCGACATCATTTACGCCGGCCTCTGGGAATCCCGCCAGGGCCCATGGGAAAACGCCGCTTGGAGCGGAGCGACCGGCGGTTTATTCAAATCGACCGACGGCGGCACGACCTGGCGTCAGCTCAACCCCGCGGCGCCGGACGCCGCCGTCCAGGTCAACCTCGCCATCGCCCCGTCCGACCCGCGCCGCCTCTATGCCGCGATCGCCACGTCCCGCGGCACGGGCATCTACCGCTCGGACGACGCCGGCGAGACCTGGTCCCGGCCTTCGAACGATAACCGGCCCGCGAGCCGGATCGGCGGCGGCGACCTGCCGCGTCTGGGCGTCCACCCAAAAAATCCCGACATCGTCTTCGTCACGAGCACGGTCTCATGGAAGTCCGTGGACGGCGCTAAGACCTGGGTCGGATTCAAGGGCGCCCCGGGCGGCGACGACTACCAGAATCTCTGGATCAACCCAAACAACCCCGACATCATCCTTTATGCCAGCGACCAGGGCGCGGTCATCACGGTCAACGGCGGCCAGACCTGGAGCTCGTGGTACAACCAGCCGACCGCCCAGCTCTACCACGTCGCGGCCGACAACGCTTTCCCCTATCGCCTGTACAGCGGCCAGCAGGAAAGCGGCTCGGCCGGCGTCTCGAGCCGCGGCAACGAAGGACAAATCACATTTCGCGAATGGCACCCGGTCGGCGTGGACGAATATGGATACGCGGCGCCCGACCCGCTCGACCCCGATATCATCTACGGCGGCCGGAGCGTGACGCGCTACGACCGGCGGACGGCTCAGGTTCAGACCGTCGGACCGACGGCGGGTATCCGGCGGCCCGACTGGCGAACCGTCCGCACCCAGCCCGTCCTGTTCTCGCCGGTCGACCCGCACATTCTCTATTTCGCCTCGAACTCGTTGTGGAAGACCGGCAACGGCGGACAGACCTGGCAGCAGATCAGCCCCGACTTGACGCGCAAAACGTGGGATGTGCCGGCGAACGTCGGGAAATATAAAGCCGAACAGTCGGCCCAACCGGCTCAGCGCGGCGTCATCTACACGATCGCGCCGTCGTATCTCGACGTCAACCGCATCTGGGTCGGCACCGATGACGGCCAGATTCACACGACGACGGACGGCGGCGGGCGCTGGACGAACGTCACCCCGCCCCAACTCGGAGCGTGGGCCAAAGTCTCGGTCATGGACGCCGGCCGGTTCGACGTCCAGACCGCATATGCGGCCATCAACACCTTGCGCCTGGACGACATGCGGCCGCACATCTACCGCACGCACGAGGGCGGCAAGACCTGGACGCATATCACCGCCGGCATTCCCGACGGGGCGCCGGTGGACGCCGTCCGCGAGGACTCGAAACGTAAGGGGATGCTCTTCGCCGGGACGGAGACCACGGTCTATGTCTCATTCGACGACGGCGACCACTGGCAGTCCCTGCGGCTGAACCTTCCGGCATCGTCGGTGCGCGACCTCATTATCAAGGACGACGACCTGTGCATCGCGACGCACGGCCGCGGCTTCTGGATCCTCGACGACATCACGCCGCTCCGCCAGTTGGACGCGAACGTCGCCGCCGCCGACGTATTTCTATTCAAGCCTCAGGTCGCGTATCGCGTCCGGTGGAACACGAACACCGACACGCCGCTGCCGCCGGAAGAGCCGGGCGGACAAAATCCGCCTGAAGGCGCGATCCTTAACTATGCGCTGAAGGCGGACGCGAAGGGCCCGGTGACGCTCGAAATCCTGGACGGCGCGGGCAAAGTCGCACGTAAATATTCAAGCACGGACCCCGCGGAGCTGCCGACGCCCGAAACAGCTCCGGTGCCGCTCTATTGGTATCGGCCGCCGCAGGTGCTGAAGACGACGGCCGGCATGCATCGCTTCCAATGGGACATGCACTTTCAAGCGTTGGGCGGCGGCGGGGGCGGACGAGGCGGCCTGCCCATGGCGGCCGTGGCGTACAATACCGCTCCGAACCCGGGTGGGATCTGGGCGCCGCCCGGGCTATATACCGTGAGACTTACCGTGGACGGGAAAACCTACTCCCAACCGATAACGCTCAGGATCGATCCGCGGGTCAAGACTTCGGCGGCGGGAATCGCGCAGCAGTCCGAACTATCGAAAGCGATGTATGACGGCGCGATCGATGCCCAGGCTGCGTTAGCTCAAATGAGGGCCATCCGGGCGCAGGTCAAACCGATCCAGGATAAGGCTAAAGGCAACGCGACGATCACGCAGGCGTTGGCCGATTTCGACAAGAAGGCCGGCTCGATCGAAGGCGCGGCCGGAGGCGGGCTCGGCCAACGCGGCGGCGGGGGCGGAGGAATCCCGGCGGGAATGCGCGGCGGAGCGGGCGGTGAAGCGGCCCAAGATACGCTGAGCTCGATCGGCGGGACGCTGACCCAGTTGGCCAACCTGATGCAGGCGGCCGACGTCGCTCCGACG
>JBGOYP010000413.1:0-2592 GCA_041479785.1 Candidatus Aminicenantia bacterium
ATCTTCTCGGTCACTTCGAGGACGTGGGAGGAATAGATGATAATCTTGTTCTCCGCGGCCAGCTTCCGGATGAGGTCCCGGATGATCAGGGCCGTGGTGACGTCCAGGCCAGAGAGCGGTTCGTCGAGGAGCAGGACGTCGGGATTGGGGAGAAGCGCGGCCGAAATGAGGACCTTTTGCCGCATGCCCTTGGAATACGAAACGATCGGTCCGTGCATGTCCTGAGCGAGGTCGAAAATGCGGAGGAAGGTCCGAACCCTGTCCCCGAGCATTGTTTCGTCGAGCCCCCTGAGCCGGCCGACCATGACGAGGTAGTCGTAGGCGCTGAGGTGGGGGTAGATCTCCGACTGTTCGGGGATGTATCCCAGGCGGCTTTTATAAGCATGAAGGTCGGAGCGGATCTTCCGTCCTTCGAAAAGGATCTCGCCTTTCGTCGGCTAGAGCAGACCAGCAAGCATCTTGATCGTAGTCGTCTTCCCGGCCCCGTTGGGCCCGAGATATCCCAGCACTTCGCCCGGGCGGACGATGAAGCTGACATCTTTGACGACCGTGAAGGCCGAGAACTTCTTGGAGATTCCCTTGAGTTCCAACATGGCCCTATCCTCTGCTCCTGCAACTTGCATGCCACTTCAGATCTGGGGCGACAACAGGCACACGGATAGGCAAGAGGCGCCGCCGATCGACGCTGACCGCGGCTAGGGCCGATTTTTTCGATGTAAACCGATTTTACAAAAAAATGGAGCCGCCCCCCCCCCCCCTTATGGAGGGGACGGCCCGTTGAAAGCGGCTTGTTTCGTGGCTAGTACCGCGGGTCCTTGAGAACGGAGGCGGACGAGGTCAGCGTCTTGCCGTCGACCGAGAGGACGAACTTGTATTCACCGGGTTGAGCGGGGAACGACGCGAAATTCGGGTCTCCGCCCATGCCGCCGTAGCCCATTTCACGCATCCGGCGGGTCCCTTCCTGAGCGGCTTTCTTTTCTTCGGCCGTCCGTTCGCGCCGGCCGGTCATGTTCCAGAAGGCCTTGTTCAGCCCGGCCTCGGCCGTGCCCTTGATCTCATTGAGCAGCATGTTGCCGGCGTAAACCTGGAGCTTCACTTCGCCCTTGGGCTTTGCTTTTAAGCTGTAATAAACGACCATTCCCGCGGGTTCGCTCTCGCCGGCGAAATTCGACGAACTCGATTCCCGTCGGTCGGAGCCGACCCAGCGGACCTTGGATTCGATCGCGAAGAGGTGGACGTCCTCGGCCAAGAGCTCGGACGTGAGCTCCTGCAGGGGCTTGATGTCGGCGATATAGGCGCCGCGGCCGTGGGTGGCGACGATGAGGTCGGCTTCTCGCGGATGGATCTTGAGGTCGTGGACGGGCTGAGTCGGCAGATCGTTTGTCATCTTCATCCACCTCTTCCCGCCGTCGATCGAGACATACACGCCGAAGTCCGTCCCCGCGAAGAGGAGGTTCGGGTTCTTGGCGTCCTCACGGACGACATTGACCGGCCCCTCGGGCAGGCCGGCGGCGAGCGAGGCCCAAGTGGCTCCGTAGTCGGTCGTCTTGTAGACGAAGGGGCGGAAGTCGTCGTTCCGGAGGCCGGTATAGCTCACGTAGGCCGTTCCCGGGTCGGAGTTGGAGGCCGCGACGCGGCTGACCCAGTATCCGGGATTCCCCGTGATCTTGTCGTTGAGCTTGGTCCAGGCCTTGCCGTTGTCCCGGCTGACCCAGACGTTCCCATCGTCCGTGCCGGCCCAGATGAGGCCGGGGACGAGGGGCGATTCGTCGAAAGTCGTGATCGTGCCGTATTGGATGTTGCCGTCGCCGCCCTTGCCGTCGGCCTGCATTTTGGACTTGTCGTTCGTCGTCAGGTCGGGGCTGATCTCCGTCCAGGACTCGCCGCGGTTCGCGGACATGACGACGATGTTGCCACAATGATAGATGATGTCGCTATTGTGGACGGAGACATAGATGGGGGCGCACCAGTTCCAACGGGTCTCAGGCTTCACCCGGCCGTAGGAGATGCTCTTGGCTTCGCCGGTCACGAGGTCGGTCCGGGAGAGGGGCCCGAATTGGGACTCGTTGTAGAGGTAGCGGTTGGTCGCCCGGTCGAAAACGTTGTACATCCCGTCTCCGCCGCCGACGCTGAACCAGTCCTCGAGGCGGATGGGCGGCCCGGTCGGCACACCGCCGCCGGTCCCCCGCCCCATCCCGAACCCACCGCCGGCCCCGACGTTCGTGCTGGGGCCCATGAGCGAGCCGTTGTCCTGGAGGCCGCCGGCCACCCGGTAGGGATAGGACATATCGAAGTCGAGGGCATAAAACTGGGCTAGGGAGAGGAAGTCCGGATGGTACCAGTTCTTGCCCGCGTCCCAGGTCACGCCCAGGCCGTGGTCGTAGCCGAGGAGCATGTGGTTGCTGTCCTTGGGGTCGATCCAGAGGGCGTGGTTGTCGCCGCCGAACTGGAATGGCGCCGCCCACGTCTTCCCGCCGTCGCGGCTGCCCAGGACGCCGACGCTCAGGATGAAGACGTTATCGTCGTTCGACGGGTCGATGATGATCTGCCCATAATAGTATCCCGGCGCGCCGCCGATGCTTCGCTTGTCCG
>JBGOYP010000414.1:0-2587 GCA_041479785.1 Candidatus Aminicenantia bacterium
ACCATCTTGCCCGTCTGGTCCGGTTTCGGAAAGGAGCGGAGGAGCGGCAGGCCGAGCGTCTCCATCTCGACCTGGTTCGAGCGGATGAAGTCGTCCTCGTGGTCGCCCTTCGGTCGCCTGTCGTAGGCGGCCTCGCCGTCGAAGACGCCGCGCCCTTCGATGGTGACGCCGACGAGGTCCTCGCCGTAGAGCAGGGCGTCCTTATCGAAACAGCTCTTATCGTGGATGGAAAAGACCGTAGCGCCGGCCTCTACGAAGAGCCGGACATGACTCCGGAGATGGATCGTCCCCGACGTGTAATAGCCCGGCGGGACGAGGACCATCCCGCCTCCGGCAGCGGCGCAGGCGTCGACGGCCTTCTGAATGGCCTCCTGGGCCAGATCGTCCTTGACCCCCGTTGCGCCGAAATCCCTGATATTGAAGACCGCGTCGGAGGCCGCAGCCTGCGAGGCGGGTTTTCCGCACGCGGCGAAGGCGAGGACGATTATTCCGGAGACGACGCTGGCGACGGCGGGTCTTCTGGACATGAATATTCTCCCTTGACCGGGACAATATCACGAGCCCGGGGAATTAATCAATGTTGCCTGCCTCCCGGCTCCTGGAATAGAATCTTCGTGACGTTGCCTCGGGCAGGTGGCGGTCGACCGCGGACGGGAGAATAATACAGGAAAAGACGACACGCTTTGAAAAACCTGCCGACCGCGGGTGCGGCCCCCGGCGCGTTGGTGACGCTCGGATACAAGACGGCCATCGCGGGAGTCCAGGCCGGAGGCGGGCCCGTCGTCGAAAAAGTCAAAATGGGCAGGCCTTCTTCATCCTGATGGAGGCGGCGGCGCGGGACCTCGAAGCCTGAGATTCAGGATTTTTTCTTCAGCTCGGCGCAACGGATGCCGCGCGGGTTGAAACACTTGTTGCAGGAGATGCACTCGGACTTGGACGTCAGGCCTTCCCGAAAGTGCTTGACGAGGAAGGGGTCGCGGATGAGCGGCCGGCTGAGCGAAACGAGGTCGGCCCGGCCTTCGCGGACGAGCCTCTCAGCCACGGCCAGCGTTCGGACGCCGCCGAGGGCGAAGACGGGCACGCGGACCGCTTGTTTGATCCGGGCCGCGTTTTCCGCGAAATAACCCTCGTCTTCCTCGCTCCGGAGTCCGGCCCAGACGGAACCCCGCCCGGCCTCGGCCATTCCTCCGCTCACTTCGATCCCGTCGATGCCATCCGCCTCGATCATCCGGGCAACGCGGACAGCGTCCCCGAGGACGAGCCCGCCTTCGAGGAAGTCCGTCGAGTTGAGCTTGACGATGACCGGGAAGTCGCGGCCGCAGGCGGATTTGACGCCGCGGAGGATCTCGACGAGGACGCGCGCCCTGTTTTCGACCGGTCCGCCCCACTCGTCCGCGCGCCGGTTCGTGTGGGGAGAGAGGAAGCTCGACAGGAGATAGCCGTGGGCCGCGTGAAGCTGGACGCCGTCGAAGCCGGCGCGCTTCGCCCGCTTCGCGGCCGATATGAAATCGACGATGAGGACCTGGATCTCGTCGGATGCGAGCTCGCGCGGCATGACCTTGGACACGGGGTCGTAAACGGCGGAGGGGGAGACCGGGATACAGCCGCAGAGCTTGTCTTTGGTTTGTCGGCCGGCGTGGGCGATCTGCAGGAAGACAAGCGACGGGAAACTATGAACGGCCGCCGGGATGCGCGCCAGGCCCTCCACGAAACGATCGTCGAAGACGGCCATCTGACGCGGGCTGGCCTGGCCCGAGGGCTGGACGTGGGCGTGGCCGGTGATGATGAGCCCGACTTCGCCTTCGGCCAGGCGGCTATAGAGCTCCATATGGGCGTCCGTGACGAATCCCTCATCGTCGGCCATGAAGTCGTGGGTGGCCGAGCGGACGAAGCGATTGGGGACCGTGGCGGAGCCTATCCGGATGGGGGTGAAGAGGATGCTCATGCGCTTATTCTAGCCGAATCCTCTTGCGCGCGTTAGCCCTTTGTTCTATTGTGTCTGTTGAATCGCCGGAAACGAACGGATTGAACGCGACATGCCCGTGGCCGAGGTCGAACAAAAGGTCCTTGAAACTCTGGAGAGGCTCGGGATAGCCTATGTCCGCCACGAGCACCCGCCCGTTGCCACGGTCGAGGAGGCCGAAAAGCAATGGGGTCCGATCAAAGGGACGCACTGCAAGAACCTCTTTCTCCGGAACAACCGCGGCAACCGCCATTACCTGGTCATCGCCGCCGTCGATAAGGCCGTCGACCTCAAGCGGCTCAACGCCATGCTCGGGGAGGACAGGCTGAGCTTCGGCTCCCCGGAAAGGCTCAAACGCTGGCTGGGCCTCGAGCCGGGGTCGGTCTCGCCCTTCGGACTTGTCAACGATGCGACGCATCACGTCGACATCATCTGCGACGAAGCCCTGAAGTCGAGCGCCGGCTTGGGCTTCCATCCGAATGTCAACACGGCGACCCTGGAGATCACTCTCGCCGATTTCGAAAAATTTCTGGCTTCCTGCGGCAACACCGTCCGCTAGCTAAAACTCTAAAAAGAGGAGGACATCATGAGAAAAGCCGCCATGATGCGTCCCCGAATCGCCGT
>JBGOYP010000415.1:0-2587 GCA_041479785.1 Candidatus Aminicenantia bacterium
ATCCTGAGAAACGCGTTCTTTTTCAAGATGGGCAACGACCAGCGCTCGTTCGAACACCGCACAACAAGCCAGCTTGTCCTCGTCCCCAAGGGAGCGCCGAAACCGACAAAATTCGCGGGGGGTAGCGGAGAGATTTTCGTCGGAGCTGTCTATACGTCAAATCCCGACACGTTCTACGCGCCGCCGCGGCGGTGAATCAGAATTTTCAGCTTCCGAGGCCTTTTATTTCGGTGACAGTCAACGCAATAAAACAAAAAACCGGATGGAATTAATGTGTTGACTATCACCGAAATTATGACCGCTATATCAATTCCCGGACCGCGGCGGCGATGTGCCGGGCGCTGATGCCGTATTTGTCCATCAATTCGTCCGGCTTTCCCGAACGCGGCAGCTCCCGGATGCAGAGATGTTTGATCGCGGCAGCTCCGGCCAGCGCGCCCGCCACGGCCTCCCCTAATCCGCCGCCGGCGTAGTGGTCTTCGATCACGACCATCCGGCCGCCCGTCTCCGCGGCGGCGCGGCGCAATCCCGCGACGTCGAGCGGCTGGACGGAATAGGCATCGATGACGCGGACCGTGATCCCGTTTTTCTTCAATTCCTCGTATGCTTTAAGCGCCTCGAACACGGTGATCCCCGCGGCGACGACCGTCGCCACGTCGTTTTCACCCTTCCGAAGTGTTTTCGACCCGCCGACCGGGAACGGCTCGTTCTTGGAATAGAGAAGCGGCGTCGCCGGACGGGTCGTCCGGATATAGCACAGGCCGCGATGCCGGGCCGCGGTGTCGAGGCAGGCTTCCGCGGAAAACGCGTCGCTCGGGTAGAGGACGACGCACCCGGGGATCGGACGAAAGAGGGCCAGGTCCTCGAGCCCCATCTGGGACGGGCCGTCCTCGCCGATGCTGACGCCGACGTGCGAGCCGCAGACTTTGATATTGGAGAACGAATAGGCCGCCATCCGGACCTGGTCGTGGGCGCGCGTCAGGAACGCGGCGAACGTCGCCATGAACGGCAGATAGCCCTTGGCGGCGAATCCCATGCCCATTCCGACCATGTTCTGCTCGGCGATGAACGACTGGAAGGAGCGGCCTGGAAACGACTCAAAGAATTTTTCCGCGTAGGTCGAATTCTTGACGTCGCCGTCGAGGACGATGACGCCCTCGTGCGTTTTCCCGAGCGCCCGGAGGGCGTTTCCGTAGGCCAGCCGGGTCGCGGTTTTCTCGGTATAATCCGTCCGCGGAAAATCGAAATTTCGAGAGATCTTCGGCCGCGCGGCTTTTTTCGGCCGCCGGACGAATTTCGCCGCGTCCACCTCGGGAAAAGGACCGATCTCGTCGAGCGCTCTCTGCAGTTCATCCGCTTTCAAAGGCTTGCCGTGCCAGCCGTTCTTGTCCTCGAGGAATGAGACTCCCTTGCCCTTGACCGTCCGGGCCAGAATCACGGCCGGTTTGCCGGATTTGCCGGCGTTCGCGAGAGCGGCGGACACGGCGTCGATGCTGTGACCATTGACCGTCACAACGTCCCAGTCGAACGCCCGGAACCTCCGTTGATACGCCGCGAGGTCGTGCTCGAACATCGTCGGGTCGGACTGGCCCAGACGGTTGACGTCCACGATCGCACACAGATTTTTCAGGCCGAGATGGGCGGCGGCGTTGGCCGCTTCCCAGACCGCACCCTCGGCGCACTCGCCGTCGCCCATGACGACGAAAACGCGTCCGGGCGATTTCCCGAGCTTCATCGCGGCGGCCATGCCGGCGCCGACGGACAATCCCTGCCCCAGCGACCCGGTCGCGGCCTTGACCCATGGCATCCGCGGCGTCGGATGGCCTTCCAGGTCGGACGAGATTTTGCGAAGGTCCATCAGGCTTTCGAGCGGCAGAATCCCCGCCTCGACGAGCGACGCCCACAGGATCGGCGCCGCATGGCCTTTGGAGAAGACGACTTCATCGTTGCCCCAGTCCTCGGCGTCGGCGGGATTGAACCTCATCTCGCCGAAGAAGAGGCAGGCGGCGATTTCCGCCATCGAGAGGCAGGTCGTCGGATGTCCCGAGCCGGCTTTGGTCGTCATCCGCAGGGAATGAATGCGGAGCCTCGTAGCGATCTTTTCAAGGGCGTCGCGACGGTTCATACGGTCCTCGTTTCGTTGTCTTCAATGGACGTACAGTTTAGGGAGGCCCCATTATATTTTTTTTCCGGCTTGTCGACAATACGGAAACCGGTGCGGCGCGTTCTAAAGCGCTTGGCGGAAGTCGGCGATCAGGTCGTCGGCCGCCTCGACGCCGACCGAGAGACGGACCAGCCCGTCGGCGATACCGAGCCGGCGTCTCTCCTCCGGGTCCATGCCGAGATGGGACGTCGTCGCCGGCCGGGTCATCAGGGTCTCGACGCCACCCAAGCTCGGAGCGATGATGGGAATCCGGACCTTCGTCATGAATGATTCGGCCGCCTCGACGCCGCCCGCGAGCTCGAAGCTCATCATCCCGCCGAAGCCGTCGAAGAGTTTAACGGCGCGCTGATGCCCGCCGTGCGTTTCGAGACCCGGGTAATTGACCCGGGCGACCGCGGGGTGGCCGGCCAGGAACCGGGCGAT
>JBGOYP010000416.1:0-2587 GCA_041479785.1 Candidatus Aminicenantia bacterium
TAATGAATTCTCGGACGCGTCCTCGGAAAATAAAGTTCTGCCGAAGATACGAACATGATAAAAAAGGGAATTCCGGTATTGAGTTGACTGTCACCGAAATTATAGAATACCCGGGGTCGCGATGGATGTCCCGATTCTCACGGTTCTGGCGATCGTATTTCTGGCCGCGCTCGTCCGCGCGACGTTCGGCTTCGGCGACGCTCTCCTCGGCATGCCGCTTCTAGCCCTGGTCGTTTCAATGCGCTTCGCCACCCCGTTAATGGGATTCGTCGGCCCGACGATCGCCGTGGCGCTCCTCGTCCGGGAATGGCGGCATGTCGACGTCAAGGGCGCGTTGGCCCTGATCGTCTCCACGGTCGCGGGCATCCCCTTCGGCCTCCTGTTCCTCAAACACGTAGATGAAAAGGCCATGAACCTCGTTCTTGCGCTCATCATCATCGGCTTCGCGCTCTACAATTTATTCCGGCCGGGTCTGTTGCGGCTCAAAAGCGACCGGCCGGCCTGGGCGTTCGGCGTGGTCGCAGGAATCCTCGGGGCGGCCTATAACACGAACGGCCCGCCGGTCATTCTCTTCGGGGTGTTGCGCGGCTGGAAACCGGAATCGTTCCGGGCGACGCTGCAGGGTTATTTCTTGCCGACGGGAGCGGCGATCCTCGCCGGCCAAGGTTTGGCCGGGATGTGGTCGCCGGCCGTAGTCCGCGTCTATCTTTATGCTCTGCCGCTCGTCGTCCTGGCCGTCGTCGCAGGATCGCGGCTCGCGGCGAAGATTCCCGCCGCGAAGTTCGTCCGTTTTGTCCACGTCCTGATGTTGGCGGTCGGAATCACACTGCTGGCGAAAGTGATAATCGGCTGACCGTCGGAAAAAAGTGTAGACGCGACCCCTCGTTCATTTCTTCCGGGTCGAACGCAGGCGAAGGTCGTTTTTGATCGTCGAACTGGCCCGGGCCGGAAGGCCGAGATGAGGGGCGCGTTTGAGGACGACGTATTCGACACCTAGGGCCCGGCACAACTCCCGTTTTTCCTCGGCGTGGCCGTCCTCGTTGACGACGAAATAATCCGGCTTCAGCCGCCGCAGTTCGGGCTCGAAATCGAGAAGCCCCGTCCCCGTGCCGACGACAACGTCGGAGACGCCGGCGATGGCCTTGAGGATATAGCGGCGTTCGTCCTGCGAGAAATAGGGCGCCTCGCCTTTCAGCAACTCGACGTTCCGGTCGGAGCCGACGCTGACGACCAGCCGGCCGTATGAGGCCGCTTCGTTCAGAAATTCGATATGGCCGCCGTGGAGGAGGTCGAAACAGCCGGAGACCAGGACCGTCTTAGGTTTTTTAACAGCCTTTTTATTCGGCACGAATCTTACTCGCGAATCCCAATTTAGGACATCCTCCATTCAAATTCAATAGGAATGTCAAACACTTCAGGCCTATCGGGACGGGCCACGGGTGGCAGGGAGCGCTCAGGATATGCCGCCCGTCACCACGCGGATTTTCCCCGGAATCCATCTGTCATCGTGGACGAGCCTGGAGGGACTCGCTCCTTCAAAAGTTCTTAACGCTGGCGGATCCTCCATTTTCGTCGGCGACGCAGAACTCGCCTTCAGAAAGGCTCAGACATCAGCGTCGAATCTCCTCGAAAATGGAGCCGCCGCGGGCTAAACTTTTGATGGTCGCTTCGTTCCCTCCAGGCTCGTCCGGAGCTAATATTCGGTTGGATAACGGGGATTTGAAGAATGTCGTCTGGAATCCGTCCGATAGCTAGAGGGGGAGGACTGGTGACGCCGACCGAGGCGCCTCCTCGTTTGATCCTCGACCCTCGATCGAAATAGTGCGTGTCGAACACCCGGGATCCGACGGGGAGATCAAAAGTGTTCGACGCTCCAAACACAAATCCTTGACGGAGCCGCGCATCCTGATAAAATGAGGGCTGTGAACGGCTCGAGGACGACACGAAGCGGCGTTTTTATCCTGGCTTTTTTCTGGGGTTCGCTCTGGGGAATCTGGGAGGCGACCGCGGGACATGTCGTTCATCTCCTTCGCGTCCCGGGGCTGGCCGGAATCGTTATGGCCCCGGCCGCGCTCTTCTTCCTGGGCCGCGGCTTCTCCGCAACCGGAAAATACGAGGCCGTTTTCTTGACGGGCTGCGTCGCGGCCGGAATGAAACTCCTCGACCTTTTCATCCCCGGCCGGGATATCATGGCCGTCGTCAATCCCGCCCAGTTCATTCTTCTCGAAGCCCTGGCCGTCTCCGGTTTCTACGCGTTCCGGAAAAGCGGACAAACCGCCATCGGGCGACCCATCGCCGGCCCCGCCCGGAAAAATCGAGGGTAGCGGCCGCGGGAATTTATTTTGACGGAACCGAAATTGATCAAGAATAAGCTCGATTCGCAGCCGATGAAGCGGCGCAATTTTCTCGGCTGGAGCACGGCCGTCGGCGGGTCCGCGCTCGCCAAAGTCAAACTCGGAACAAGGCGTTCGTCCGCCAAAATCCAACCGGCCGGGCTAATCCGCCCGCAAACGGACGACGACGTCAAGATGGTCCGGACCGGGTGCCCGTCGCATAACTGCGGCGGGCGCTGTCTGCTCAAGGTCTA
>JBGOYP010000417.1:0-2569 GCA_041479785.1 Candidatus Aminicenantia bacterium
CGGAAGATCGCCGTCGTCGGCGGCGGGAACGTGGCCATGGACGCGGCCCGGACCTCTCTCCGCTTGGGCGCGGAAAACGTTTATCTCATCTACCGCCGGGCCCGGGAGCAGATGCCCGCCCGGGCGGAAGAGATCGAGAACGCCTTCGAGGAAGGCGTCCAACCCCATCTGTTGACCAATCCCATCCGCATCCTGGGGAACGAGCGGGGCTGGGTCAAAGGGATCGAATGCATCAAAATGGAACTGGGCGAACCGGACGCCTCCGGGAGGAGAAAACCCATTCCCGTCCAAGGGTCCGAACACGTCACCGATGTGGACATGGTCATCATGGCCATCGGGCAGGGACCCAATCCTCTGCTGACCTCGACGACCCCGGACCTGGACCTGACTAAATATGGCAATATCGTCGCCGACCTGGAAACGGGCAAGACCTCCAAAAAAGGCGTGTTCGCCGGCGGAGATATCGTCACCGGCGGAGCGACGGTCATCCTGGCCATGGGCGCGGGCAAGAAAGCGGCCAAGTCAATCGACGCTTATCTGAAGGACGGGGTCTGGTAAGTCATTGACACAAAAAGTGCTCCCTCGTCGGGCTGAATGAGTGCTTTCCTCGTGATAAAAAAGGGACAGCCGCAAGCCGGGATAAAAAAGAAAAACTCTCGTCCTTTGTCGCACCCGAATCCGCATAAGGCGGCCGGCCGGAGGACGGAAAATCCTCTCGAAAAACTGGTCCGTCTGGCCGATAAACCCACGCTCGAGAACTTGGTCTTGGACCTAACCAGGGGGGATCCTTCTCTCTACCGCCGAAGCCTGGATTGTCTTCGATCCGCCGTGAAGCTGACGGGCGAGGAATCCTCGGCGGCCGAAGTCGACAGCCTGATGGCTTTGTGGGATGAGTTGGAAAGCGATCTTGAAGAGATCGACGATTTAGGAGGAGGAGACGACGACACGGTGGATCGTGTCGACGAACTTCTCTTTGACTTGGCCGAGAAGCTGAAAAAAGCGAAAATTCCTTGCGACGATCGCCGCCTGTTTCTCGAAAAAGCCTTGCCCTATATCCGGAGTGGAAACGCCGGCATGGACGACCAACTGTACACCTTGGCCTATGCCGCCTGCCGGGACGCGGAAGATCGTCGGCACTTCGCCCGACGACTTGAGGACGTCGGAAGCCACTGGGCTTTGGTGAACGCTATGCGCATCTACCGCGAGCTTAACGACCGGGAAAAATATCTCGATCTGCGACTTCGTGACCTGGATTATGGGGACGATTATTACGACCTGGCGGATTTCTACTGGAAACACGGAGAGAGGGAGAAGGCTTTAAAAACGGCCCGCGACGGTCTGGCCAAAGGCCAAGGCCGCCTGACCGAATTGCGCAATTTCATGGCCGAACGGGCCAAAGCGTCCGGCGACCGCCAAGGATTCCTCGACCTCCATTTTCAAGAGACGGTGGACGGATTAACGTTCGAAGGATATCGCAAATTTCGAGCGCTCTGCAACAACGAGGAATGGAACCGCTATGAGCCGAAATTGATGGAGACTCTCCCAAAGGCTTGGACTTCCGAACAAGTGAAGATTCGCCTTCTACGCGGTGAGGACGCATTGGCCGCCGAGATCATTTCCCGCCAACGGCTTGAGCGTTATACAAGTCATGAATTCCTGTCCCAAGCCAAGCGATTGGAAAAGACGCATCCGGAGAAAATTCTCGAGTTCTACGGAACCGGCGTGGGTTCTCTTCGCCATCCCATGCCTCGGAAAGAATACGCCCGCATCGCGAACGCGTTGGGAATGATCCGGCGTGTCATGGTGGACGTCCTGAACGACGCCGACCGGTGGAATCGATACAAAGCGGAGATCCTCCGCAAGACGGAACGCTGGCCCGCATTCCACGAGGAGGCGGCCGAACGGATAGCCGATTGGAAACCGGAATGAATGGGCCGAAGTCCAAATCGGGAAAAGCCAAGAATGATCGCCCGAGCCGGATCTCCCGATCTCGGATCGAGGCCATGATTGCCGAGGCCACCGTGGATTGTTACAATGACAGCGAACAGTCCGGGGGCTTGTTCAATATGATGGAAGGGAACCTCGTCATCCCCTTCAAGACTTCGGTTCTCGGCGTCGATGTCATCGTTGAAAAGCTGGATATCTCTCCCGCGGACGAAATCGTGGCCGTATGTCGCAGGGATCGTCACCGGGTTCGGATTCCCATCCTGGATCTTCCATTGCCTCAAAAGCGGCCGGCCGGAGCGGAATGGATTGAAGCCTATCGACATTGGAGTCGGTAAAAGAGAGAGACAGGAATCCAGTTGCGGAAGATCTCGGACGAAGTCGGCGAGGGACGAAGCTTTCTCCTTATGCGCGGAGCGTTTCGCTCCAAGAATCTCGATGAATTCCCAAACTTCGCTGTCAAGAAAATCCCTAAGGCAGTTCTCAACCGATGGGAATGGGGCAAAGACGAACGTGCTGCCCGCTGATAATTCCGGCTGCGAATCGGATCGACCTCGTAGACCTTCCGGATCAGGGCCGCCCAGCTCTTGGATGGGATGCGCTTCTCTTCCTCTGGAAGTTCTTC
>JBGOYP010000418.1:0-2563 GCA_041479785.1 Candidatus Aminicenantia bacterium
GGCTTTCCGGCGATCACGATCCGGTAGGCGCACGAGCGGCCCGAAGGCATGGACGAGGGAACGTTGATTATGAGCGGGCTCGACGCGGGCCGGGTCCTCGAATCCATCCGCATCGTGACCGCCCAGCAGGCGGACTCGGGCCGTCCGTTCCGGGTCGTTCCGGATTACGAAGCCGAAAACGTCTCGAAGAAAGTCGTCCGGATCGTCCTGAGTTATACGGACTACGTCAATCGAACGGTTTGGGGCAAAGCATGAGAGGCGGGATTTCGCCGTGACCTCCACCGTTGTCGTCGAGCGGCTGGTCGAAGATCCGGACCGCCTGAGCGATCAAATCTTCGCCTCGTTCCAAAAACTGGAATGCCTGGAGGCGTTCTCGCGGGCCAAGGCGATCTTTCTCAAACCGAACCTCACCTACCCCCGCTATAAACCGGGCGTCGTGACGAGAATCGCCTTCGTCCGTTCGTTCATCGAGGCTTTTACCCGGGCTAACGGCAACGCGACCATCTATGTGGGGGAAGGCGAGGGAGGCTACAACGCTTTTTCCATGGACGAAGCCTTGAAAGTCATGGGATTCTTTGACCTGGCCGAACGATTCCCTCGGGTGAAAATCCTGAACCTCAGCCGGATGCCGTCGAGAGTCATTGACCTTCCCACGCCGCGTGGACCCTATCCGATCGCTCTGCCCGCCATATTTTTTGACGACGTCGATTTCGCGGTCAGCCTTCCCGTCCCGAAAATCCACGGCATGACAACGCTGACGCTGTCGATGAAGAACCTGTGGGGCTGCCTGCCCGACGTCATGCGGCTGAAAAATCACTTCCTGTTCGATCATCTCATTTCACAAATCGCTCAAGCTCTCAAGTTTCGGTATGCCTTCTTGGACGGGCTCGTCGGCTTGAACAGGAACGGGCCGATGGTCGGCGACCCCGTCGAACTCGGCTGGTTCGTCGCCGCCGACTCGCTCGGCGCGTTCGACGCCGTGACCGCGGGCCTGATGGGCTTTTCCTGGAAGAGCGTCCGGCATTTGAAGAACGCCGGAGCGGCGGGCCTCGTCCCCGCCGAGGCGAACATCCGGATCCTCGGAGACGCGGCCGCCCTGCGGAAAAAATTCGTCCTGCGCCGTACCCCGTGGAACTACCCGGCCTTGGCCGCCTTCCGCTCGCGAAGGCTGACGCGCCTGTTCTATTTCTCGAGATACGCCAAGGTCCTGCACGACATCATGTATACGTCTCGCAAGCGGCCCGTATCGTGAGGACCGGCGGATACGACGCATGATCACGATCATCTGCGCGTTCGGAACCCGGCCGGAAGCGATCAAGCTCGCGCCGGTGATCCGTCTCTTGAAAAAGCGCCGATCGATCTTCCGGACCGTCGTCCTGGCCACGGCCCAGCACCGGGAGATGCTCGACCAGGTCTTGGACCTCTTCAGGATCCGGCCGGACTATGACTTGAACCTCATGACCTTGGCCCAAAGCCTGACGCAGATCACGACCCGGTCGCTCGAAGGCATCGAGGCGGTCCTCCGCAAGGAACAACCCGACGCCGTTCTCGTCCAGGGGGATACGACGACGGCATTGTCCGGCGCCCTGGCGGCGTTTTATCTGAAAATCAAGGTCGGCCATGTCGAAGCGGGCTTGCGAACGGACGACAAATACGCTCCATTCCCCGAAGAGATCAACCGGCGGCTCATCACCCGACTGGCCGATTTCCACTTCGCCCCCACGGAATGGGCGAAAACGAGGCTCATCCGGGAAGGCGTGAGCCGCGCGTCCGTCTCGGTCACGGGAAACACGGTCATCGACGCCCTTTTGTCGATCAAGGACAAGGTCGACAGGATCCGGCCGGACATCCCGAAAGAGACGCTATCCGCCCTGCGCCGGCGGGATATCGTCCTGGTCACGGGCCACCGCCGGGAAAGCTTCGGCACAGGTTTCGAGAATATCTGTCGCGCGATCCGCGCCGCGGCGGATGCCTGTCCCCGGTCGGTTTTCGTCTATCCCGTTCATCTCAACCCGAACGTTGTCCGGCCGGTGCACAGAATTCTCGGCGGCCGCGAGAGAATCCACCTCCTGAATCCGCTGCCCTATGCCAGTTTCATCTGGCTGATGAAGCGGGCGACGATCGTTCTGACCGACTCCGGGGGCGTCCAGGAAGAGGCCCCGACCCTTGGCAAGCCCGTCCTCGTCATGCGGGATGCGACGGAGCGGCCGGAAGGGATCGACGCGGGGAACGCTCGACTCGTCGGAACGGACAAAGACCGGATCGCGAAAAACCTCATCGAACTCCTGTCCGACGCGAGGGCGCGGAGAGCGATGGCCCGAGTGCACAATCCGTATGGCGACGGCCGCGCCGGACAAAGGATCGTGGGGATTCTGGAACGCGTTCTGACGGGACGCGGGTCGCGGCGACGGCCGCATCTTCGATAAAAAGAGCCTGGAGTCCAGGAGGTTATCGACGTGAACATCCTAGTCACCGGCGGACGAGGTTTTATCGGCACGAATTTGACCCGGGAATTGCGGTCCCGCGGGCACGATGTCTGGACCTGCGATATCCTTCACGGGGA
>JBGOYP010000419.1:0-2552 GCA_041479785.1 Candidatus Aminicenantia bacterium
CTTCGACAAGGTCGTCGGCGAGCGTCCGAACCTGTGGCTGTATATCGACGGCCCGACGCACCACTGGGCGATTTCGGCCCACCGCGAGGCCGGCCATCTCCTGCCGGCGGCGGAAATGTTCAGCACGGTCCGGGCATTGCTCGAAGGAAGCTTCAAAAACTACCCTTCTAAAACCATAGACGAAGCTTGGCGGGCGGCTATCTTCCCCGACCACGGCTGGGGAGGCAAGGAAGGCCAGGTCACGGACCGCCTGTTCCGGAAAAAATACGAGTTCGCCCGGGACAAGGGCCGGGAGATGCTGACGGCCGCTCTCCGGGCGATCAGCGCCGGCGTTAAAACGGTGCCGGCCAAAGGGAAACCCGTCATCGTTTTTAATTCGCTGTCCTGGACGCGGACCGATCCGGTGACGGTCGCGATCAAGAGGCCCCTAGCCCCGTTCGCCGTTCAGGACGCGCAGGGAAAGGTCCGGCCTCATCAAATCCTGCCTCCGCTCCCCGATCAGCCCGAGGGGGACATCCGCTTCGAGTTCATCGCCGAAAACGTCCCTCCTCTCGGTTATAAAACGTTTTATCTCAACCCGGCCGCGGACCTTTCGAACCTCGTCCAACCGCAGGTCGTGCCGTCCTATCCGCGTCCGTATTCGGATCGGCTCGAGAACGCCTTCTACAGGATCGAGCTTGCCCCAGGAGGAGTCAAGAGTATTTTCGACAAGGAGCTCAAGGTCGAGCTTCTGAACACCGGGAAATTCCTTGGTTTCGAGGTCCTCACCTTGCAATCCGTCGGCAGCGGCGCGGGCGAATTCGGCCGGGTCCAGCAGCCGACCATGGAGGGCTTCGACAGGCTCGGTGCCCATAAAACCCCGTGGGTATTCGAAGCCGGCGATTCCGGCCCAGTCAAGACGGTCTATAGCCTGAACCAGGCTATGTCGGATTGCACGATCAAAGAGAAGCTCATCGTCTATAATTCGCTGAAGCGCATCGATTGTGAAATCTCGATGATCGGCTGGGACGGTTCTCCCTATCGCGAGTACCGGATGGCCCTGCCGGCGGCCGCGCCGCGGGGAAAGATCGCCTATGAAGTCCCGATGGGCGTCGTCGAAGTGGGAGTGAGCGAAGTCCCGGGCACGGGCGGCCGGGCTTATGGGAACGTGGTTTACGACGAGCCCATCTCCGAGATCCGGCCGCGGGAGGTCCAGAATTTCCTGAACGTGAGCGACCCGCGGTTCGGCCTGACGCTGACGACGAGCGTCGCCGTCAACGATTATCAGGATCCGACGGACCGGCCGGTCGACTACCCAGTTCTCCAGGCCGTCCTTCTGGCCTCACGCCGGAGCTGCCACGGGGAGGGCAATTGGTATCTCCAGGAAGGCGACCATTATTACCGTTTTTCGATCGTCTCGCACGCGCCGGGCTGGCGGAACGGCTATCGTCCCGGCATCCAGGCTAATGTTCCCTTGTTCGTCGTCCTCGAGCCCGCGCCCGCCGCCGGCGCCGCTCTGCCCGAGGCCAAGAGCTTTTTCTCCTTCTCCGCCGGAAACGTCCTCTTCAGCACGGTCAAAAAGGCCGAGGATGATGAGACCGTCATCCTCCGCTGTTATGATATCGAAGGCCGGGACGCCGATGTCCAGCTCGACGTCTTCGCTCCGATCGAAAAGGCCGAAAAGGTCAATATGATCGAGGAGGAGGGGACGCCGGTCCCCTCTCAGAGGAACGGGCTTAAATTGAAAATCGGTCACCACGCCATCGAGACGCTGAAATTGTCCCCGTTGCGGGTTAAGCGAGATTAGGGCTCAAATCCCAAGCGGACAGGCCGCTTTCCCCGTTTTTGACTTCACCTAGACCCTATGCTATAAGCCATGGTCGAGAGGTCAAATCCCATGGCGGACATCGCGAAGGGCGTCCGGTCCTTCACCCTCGGGACGGCCATCAGCCGCGTGCTGGGCCTCGTCCGGGAGCAGGTTTTCGCCGGACTGTTCGGCGCGAACATGTCGACGGACGCGTACAACGCGGCCTTTCGCATTCCCAACACGCTGCGCGACCTGTTCGCCGAAAATGCCCTGTCCGCGGCTTTCGTCCCGGCCCTGACCGATCAGAAAGGGAAGGGGAGGGAGGCTCAAAATCTTTTTGCGTCCAACATCCTGAACACCCTCTTTATCTTCGCCGGGGCCGTCACGCTCGCCGGGATCGTCTTTTCGACCTGGCTGGTGCGGTTCATCGCTCCGGGATTCGAAAAGATCCCGGGAAAAGTCGCCCTGACGGGAAACCTGACGGCCGTCATGTTCCCGTTCCTCCTGTTCATCGCCCTGGCGGCCTGGGCCATGAGCGTCCTCAACACCGAAAACGAGTTCTTCATCCCCTCGCTCGCGCCGGCGTTCTTCAACGTCTTCTCGATCATCACCCCGATCGCGCTCTACGCCTATTTTAGGGTCAGGGGCGCCGACCCGATCTACGGGATGGCCATCGGCGTGACCGTCGGCGGCCTGATGCAGCTCGCGATCCAGTTGCCGCGGCTCCACAAGCGGGGCTTTCGCTACCGCTTTTACTTGAATTTCA
>JBGOYP010000420.1:0-2542 GCA_041479785.1 Candidatus Aminicenantia bacterium
AAGCGTTCGTGGAATAATAGGAAGAACCGCACGATGTCCTGCCGAACGAGGAGAGCCCGGTGACGGACAATCAGGTCATGCTCGACGTCCGGGAGGGGAAGGTCGAGAAGCTCGCCATCCTCTTCGAGCGCCACCACGTCGCCCTGTACAATTTCTTTCTCCGGCTGACGGGAAACCGGGCCGCCGCCGAAGACCTGGTCCAGGACGTCTTCACGCGGATCCTGAAATACAGGGCGACCTACATGGGCGAGGATAAATTCGTGGTCTGGATGTACAAGATCGCCCGGAACGCGCACATCGACTCCCTGCGCAAGCACAAGGACGCCTTGTCCCTTGAGGGCCAGCTTGTGAAAACCGCGAGCTCCGAGCCCGCGCCCGAAGACCGCGTCGCGCGCGACAGCGACGCGGCCCTTATTTCCAAAGCCCTAGGGAGGCTCCACCCCAAGAAAAAAGAGATCCTCATGCTCAGCCGTTTCCAGGACCTGAAATACCGGGAGATCGCCGACCTCATGGACTGCTCGATCGGGACGGTCAAAGGCCTGATCCATCGGGCGATCCAGGAGCTGGGGGATATCTACGCGGACCTCACGAAGGAGACATGCCGCCATGAGATGTGATGAAACCAAAGAACACTTTGCCGATTTCTTGACGGGAGAACTCTCGGCCAAAGCCAAATCCGCCGTCGAAGAGCATATCGCGGGCTGCGCCGCCTGCGGCGAAGAGCTCCGGCGCCTGACCGAGATTTGGACGAAACTCAACGTGCTCGCAGTTGAACAGCCGTCCCCGGCCCTTCGGGACCGATTCTATACGATGCTCGAAGCGTATAAAGACGGGGTCGAAGCAGAGAAAGCCCGCCGAACGCCCAAAAAGGCGTTCCGCATCTTCCGCGAACACGCCTGGCTGCGGCGGCCCGCTTTTCAGTTCGCGGCCGCTTTAAGTCTGATCGGGATCGGCCTGGCCGGCGGCTTTCTTGTAAAAAGCGCCGGGGGCCGCACGGCGCGGCTTCAAAACGAAATCAATTCTCTGAGACAAATAACGGCCGCGTCTCTTCTCCAGCAGGCGTCTCCGTCCGAGCGGATCCAGGGCATCAACGTCAGCGCTCAGATCAAGGACCCCGGCAATAATACCCTGGCCGCCCTTCTCGATACCCTGAACAACGACCCGAGCATTAATGTCCGGCTTGCCGCCGTCGACGCGCTGTTCCTGTTCTCGTCGCATCCCGAGGTCAGGGACGGAATTCTACGGTCGTTCGCGACCCAGTCTTCGCCGATCGTCCAGACCGCGCTCATCGACCTTCTCGTGGACATCCGGGAGCGGCGGGCCGTGGACGCCTTTAAAACCTTGATGGGGAACGACCGGCTTTTACCCGAAGTGAAGAAGCGGGCCGAGGCCGGAATCCAGAAGCTGAGCTTTTAACGAGGCATGTGACATGAAAATCCATGGATGGCCGTTAGGCTTCGCGATCGCGGGTGTCCTCCTGGCCGCCGTCGTCCCGGCCTTCAACCAGGACAAATCCGCCGAAAAATATAAATTCACGGAAAAAGACGAAATCCGGCAGACCTTGACGTTCGCCGACCCGGCGAAGCCCAAGGCGCTCCGCCTGGACAACGTCTGGGGCGGCGTCGAGGTCCGGGGCTTCGAAGGCAAGGACGTCGAGCTCGTTGCCCGGAAGACGGTCCGGGCTAAAACCCAGGACCGGGTCGAGAAAGCGAAAAAAGACGTCAAACTCGACATTTCGGCCGACGGCGGAACGATCGACATCTATGTCGACGGCCCATTCCGCTGCCAAACGGAGGACTGCCGGGGGATCAAACAGCGCGACTGGGGATACGAAGTCCAGTTCGACTTCGTCCTCAACGTGCCGCGCGCGATCGACCTCACGCTGAAGACCGTCACCGGCGGAGATGTCGTCGTCCGCGGTGTCGAGGGCGCGTTCGATGTCTCCAACGTCAACGGCAAAATCATCATGGAGGACGTAACGGGGAGCGGCGATGCCCACACCGTCAACGGCAAGGTCCGCGTCGGGTTCGCGAAAAATCCCGCGGCCGACTGCTCCTTCAAGACCATCAACGGCGACGTCGAGCTCGCGTTCCTCTCTGGTCTCGGCGCCGACGTCAAGATGAAGACGTTCAACGGCAAGGCGTATTCGGATTTCGAGGCCACCCCGCTTCCCGCCTCGCCGGCCGTGAAAGAAACCACGGCGACGAAATTTGTCTATAAACGTGACCGGTTCACCCACGTCCGGATCGGACGCGGCGGGCCGGAAATCACATGCGATACGATGAACGGCGATATTTTACTCAAGAAAAATTCTTAAGGAGGAATAACCATGAAAAAACACACGATGATCGCCCTTGTGATTCTTGCGGCGGCCAGCCTGGTCATCGCCCAGGACGCCCGCCCGACAGCCGGCCAGGAGGCCCGGATTGACCAGGTGACCGTCCCCCTGAGCAACCCCGGTAAACCCGCCCGGGTTTCGATCAGCACGCTCTTCGGCGCGATCAAGGTCGTCGGATACGACGGCAAGGACGTCGTTATTACG
>JBGOYP010000421.1:0-2534 GCA_041479785.1 Candidatus Aminicenantia bacterium
CCCCGGCCTTGTCCTTCAAGAACCGGAATTCGGTGAACCTCTTGGCGACCATGAGATAGTTGCCGAACGCCCACCAGCTCACGAGCAGGCTTACGGGCGGGTGGCTTCGGACCGGCGCGAACGCGAACCAGCCGATGAGAAAACGGATCGGATTATTGGCGGATTCCGAGATGGCGTCGAGAAACGGAATGTCCTTGGTCCGGACCGGTTTCACGTTGTATACGATTCCGGCGAGGAAGAGGAGGAAAAGCGAGAGGACGAAGGCCGGCTTGAATAAAACCGCGGACGCGCCGAAGGCGAGGACGCGGAGGCTGACGCCGAGGACGGCAAAGGGGCCCTGCCGGATCTCTCCCCGGACTAAAGGCCGGAACTTCTTCGTGGGATGGTGGGCGTCATACGGACGGTCCACGATTTCGGTCAGGATGTAATTCGCCGTCGAGACCGCCCAGGTGAGAAGGAACGCCGCGACCGTTCGTCCCGCGATGTCCGGAAGGGACGAGGATCGGAGCGCGGCGCGGTCGAAGAAAAAATAGCCGGCGCTGCCGAGGATAATCGCCAGACTGCGCGGCCAGCGCTCGAGGCGCATGGCCCGGAAGTACGGCGTCACGGGGAAGGCTCCTTCATCGCGAACATTTCAAAAGAATCGTGAAGGGCTAATTTTATCCGAAATCGCTTCAGGAATGAAGCGGTTCGCGGATTTTCCGTCAACGCGTGGAACGGCGGGACCCGGGAGAGGAGGTAATGAAGGCTGAACGTCCAGGCATACCGTTTTCGCCGGGCGGTCTTGAATCCGGCGTCGCGAAGAAGCATTTCGAGGCTCTTTGCCGAAAAATAAGCGATATGTCCCGGCCGCAGATGCCACCACCGTTTTCCGGCAAGCCGGGCGGTAAGGCTGCGGATGTCGGGCGTGACGACGCAGAGGACCCCGCCCGGCGCGAGAATATCGTAGGCTTTGGCGACAGCGGCGCGCGGCACGGGCGTGTGCTCGATGAGGTCGATCATTGTAACCGCCCGAAAAGGCCCCAACCAAGAGGGGATGTCTTCGAGGGCGCCCGGAATCAAGTCCAGGCCGTATTTCCTTTTCGCGAACCGGACGAACCAGGCGCCGGCTTCGACGCCGGAAACCGACCAGCCCCGCTCGCGGGCCAGGCGGAGAAAAAGCCCGGTCGCGGCGCCCGCGTCGAAAAGCGCGCCCTTGGCCGGAGCCAAATACTCGAGCGTCTTAAGAAGACGTAAAAAATTATACGACCGCCCGATGGATTCTTCATCATAGGCCGCGTCTTCGACCCGAGCGTATACCGAGAGAAGGAACTCCCTATCCGGGACGGGGTTCGCGAACAGATGGCCGCAATCGAGGCATTCGCTGAGGTCCCAGACTTCCCCGTATCGGCCGTAGGTGGATTTTAGTTTAGTCTCATCGAGAAATCGGGCGGACAGCATTCCTTTTTTAAAGGGTCGAAGACGGCGACTCATACAAACGGGGCAATACTCCGCAAGGGTGAATTTCTGGGGGGCGGGGACGGCGGTCATGAGAGATCGGTATTATAATGAGGATACTTGGGGGAGGCAAGCCTATCCCGAAAAAAGCCTTGACAAGCCGAAAATATTATGTTATCGATTAAATCGGTTGACTAAGTCGATTATTATTTCTGGGCTAAAATGAGGCTTTCGACCAAGGGAGAATACGCGAGCCGCGCGATGCTCGAGCTTGCGCTTCATCATGACGAAGGCCCCCTCCATATCCGGGACATATCCGCCGCCCAGGATATCCCACTCCGGTTTCTCGAGCAAATCCTGCTTCAGCTCAAAAGGGCGGGGTATCTGAGAAGCAAAAAAGGGCCTAACGGCGGATATTACTTAGCCAAAGCTCCTTCGAGGATTTCTGCGGCCGAGATCATCAGGGTCATAGACGGGCCCCTGGCTCCGATCGACTGCGTTAGCGTTACGGCACGAGAGGTATGCCCACGGGAACAGGTCTGTGGGCTGAGGGGGTTGTGGAAGGAGACGCGCGACGCAATCGCGTCGATTTTGGAAAAAACGACTCTGGCCGACCTCGCCGGACGCACA
The DNA here is from genome assembly GCA_041479785.1 of Candidatus Aminicenantia bacterium. Lineage (GTDB taxonomy): Bacteria > Acidobacteriota > Aminicenantia > Aminicenantales > UBA4085 > JBGOYP01. Next base: position 2,068 of record JBGOYP010000421.1, read on the forward strand.
AAAGCGTTGATTGAAACAGCCGGAAAAAATAATTTTTTATTATAATAATCGATTATTTCAATCGACAATATAGATTAATGAGGCGGGGAATTAAAATGAAGAAAAAAAGACTGAAACTTCTGGGGCCAGCGGCGATTTTTATCGCGATTTTAATTTGGGCTCATCCCGTCGTCTGGGCCGATCAACAAAGCGCGGCGGCCGTAACAGCAAGCCGGGCTTTTAAACTCAGCGGATATGCCCAGGCCGAGTACACGGCCCAAGATGTCGGACTCGACGGGTTTTCGATCCATCGGGCGCGCCTGACGCTTTCGGGCGACATCACGAACAAGATCCGCTTCAAGTTTCAGGTCGACCTGACGAAGTCGCCGCTCCTCCTCGACGCCGCGGTCGAGGTCGCCTTCCACGAAGCGGCGTCCCTAAGGGTCGGCCAGTTCAAGGTTCCGTTCGGCATGGAAAGCCTGACGTCG
>JBGOYP010000422.1:0-2527 GCA_041479785.1 Candidatus Aminicenantia bacterium
GACATCGCGAAGCCGACGCTCGCCGAACAACAAAAGCTGAATTTCGAGGTCTGCGCGGATTTCACAAAATTCATCCGCGAACATCAGCCCCAAGGCGTGACGGTTTCGGTCGGCGGCGAGATCGGAGAGGTCGGGCAGAAAAACAGCACGCCTGAAGACCTGGACGCGTTCATGGCGGGTTACAATGTCCATAAGGGGGCGTCGGCCGGCATCAGCAAAATCAGCATCCAGACCGGGACGAGCCACGGCGGCGTCGTCCTGCCGGACGGGACGCTGGCCCAAGTCGCCATCGACTTTGCCGTCTTGAAAGCCCTCGGCGAAAAAGCGCGAAAAACGTTCAAGATGGGCGGCGCCGTCCAGCACGGGGCGAGCACGCTGCCCGAACAGGCGTTCCACAAATTCGTCGAAGCCGGGACGTGCGAAGTCCACTTGGCCACGGCCTTCCAGAACCTCGTCATGGAGCACAAAGCCGTGCCCGACGCCTTGCGCCAGGAGATGTACGAGTGGCTGAAGGTCAACGCCGCCGACGAGCGCAAGCCGAAGGATACCGAAGCCCAATTTCTCTATAAAGCTCGAAAGAAAGCGGTCGGACCGTTCAAAAAAGAGTTCTGGTCGCTGCCCAAAGACGCGCTCGCCGCGGTCGGAGCCGACCTCGAGAAGACGTTCTCGTTCCTGTTCGAGCAGCTCGGCGTCGGCGGAACCTCGGACATCGTCAAGACCTATATTTCGGCGCCGGAGATCCACCGGCCGGCCCCGGCGGGCGGAGTCAAGACGTCCAAAGGCGAATCGGTGGACGGCCTGGCCGATTGACCATGGCCCCGGCGCGGCGGAGATGCCGGCGGCCGTCGGCAAAACGCGGAAGCAACCCGTGGATCCAAAAAAAGCGGACCTGTTTTCGTCCCTGACGATTTTTATCAGCGCGTTTCTACTCTTTCAGGTCCAGCCTCTCTTCGCCAAGTTCATCCTGCCCTGGTTCGGCGGCAGCCAGGCGGTCTGGACGACCTGCATGTTTTTTTTCCAGGCTTTTCTGCTGGCCGGCTACGCCTACGCTCACGTCGCGACCCGTTATTTTCCGGGACGCGCCCAGGCCATCCTGCACGTCGCGTTGCTGTTGGCCGCGCTGGCGTTTCTGCCGATCGTGCCCGGTCCGAGGTGGATTCCGGGGCCTGGCCAGGACCCGACGGGACGCATTTTGTTGATATTGACCCGATATCTGGGACTGCCGTATCTGATGCTCGCGGCGACCAGCCCACTCCTTCAGAAATGGTCCAGCTTATTCCGTCCGGGGGCGTCTCCGTACAGGTTATACGCCCTCTCCAACGCCGGTTCGCTCCTCGCGTTGATCAGTTTTCCGTTCGTGTTCGAGCCCGCGCTTTCGCGTCAGGCGCAAGCCCGCTTATGGCATTGGAGTTTTGGCTTTTTCGTTTTGCTCTGCGGCGCGAATGCCTGGCGGCTCTGGCGGTCACGTCCGGCGGAGGCGCCGCCGTCGAAGATGACGAAGATGCCGCGGCCCGCTGAAACGGCCCCGCCGCCATCGAATTTGGTTAAATTTCTCTGGTTCGTCCTGCCCGCGTGCGGGTCGGTTTTATTGCTCGCCACGACAAACAAGCTGTGTCAGGATGTGGCGTCGATCCCGTTTCTTTGGGTGCTACCGTTGAGCTTTTATCTGATGACGTTCATTCTCTGCTTCGACCGTCCGGCCTGGTATAAACGGGGATTGTTCACGTCGCTCCTCGTTCCCTTACTGGGACTTCTCGTCGTCGTCTTGTTCAGGGAGCTCGCGGTCCGGTGGCCTTGGCAGGCCGCCGTATATCTCGGCATCTTGTTTGTCGGATGCATGGTTTGCCACGGAGAATTGAGCCGCCTCACACCGGTTCCGCGTTATCTGACGTCGTTCTATCTCCTCATTGCGGCAGGAGGCGCGGCCGGCGGCGTGTTCGTGGCCGTGGTCGCGCCGTTGGTGTTCCATTCTTTCGCCGAGTTGTCCTGGGGGGTAGGGTTACTGGCCGCGCTGGTTGTGTTCATTCATGCTCGTGAAAAAAATGGGTGGAAGGTCGGCGGTCGCCGCTGGGCGGCCTGGCCGCTTCTGTTGGGCGGGACGGTGGCCTTGGGAACGATGCTCTTTCTGCAGAACCGTCGCGAAAGCCGCGATGCGGCATACATATCCCGCAATTTCTACGGCGTTTTGCGCATCATCGAACTGGAGAAGGGCACGCCGATCCACGCCCTCAAGCTTAAACACGGAAACATCAGTCACGGCCTTCAACTTGTCAATCCCGATAAAGCGGCCATGCCGACCACGTACTATAACGAAAAGAGCGGCGTAGGTTTGGCCGTGGACTATTTATCGCGCCTGGCCAGCCGGAATATCGGTGTCGTGGGATTGGGGACGGGCACGTTGGCCACCTATGGCCGGCCCGGTGACACGTTCCGCTTCTACGAGATCAATCCCGAAGTCCGGCGGCTGGCCGAAACCCGGTTCACGTTTCTCAGGGCATCCAAAGCCCAGGTGCAGGTCGTTCTGGGC
>JBGOYP010000423.1:0-2526 GCA_041479785.1 Candidatus Aminicenantia bacterium
CGGGGGTCCCACCCTCGATGTTGGGGGCCAGCCCCGTGGCGATGTCTTCGGTCCGGAGGAGGGTCAGGACGGTGGCGGCCGAAAAGCGCTCCGTTATGCGCCACTGGAGAGAGTGCTCGATACCGAAGACGCGCGCGTCGCCGAAATTCGTCCGGACGAGCACGGGACTCGTCGCGGCGGGGACATAGACGACTCCTCCCTCGGTCTGGGCGGTGATGGTCTGGTCGCCGAGAGTCTTCCCGACCGCGCCCAGTGGCAGGATCAGCGCCTGGTAGACGATGTTGTCCCGGATGGTGTTGAGGAAGACGGAGGTCTCGGTGGTGAAGTCCGCGCTCCTGTAGCTGAGGCCCGCCTCCCAGGTCAGGCTCGTTTCCGGGCGGAGCTTTTCGACCGCTTTCACGCTGGACACGGCCGTGCCGGCGGCGGTGTCCCCGACCATGGCCCCCAGGCCTTGGACCGCGTCGGCCGAAACCTGGAAGCCCGATCCCGTCAGGCCGACCGTCCCGAGGTCGGTGATGTGGGGAGCGCGGAAGCCCCGGCTGACGTTGGCCGAGAGGCTCAATCCCTTCACCAGCGTACCGACCAGGCCGGCCCGAAAGGTCACGTTCGATACGCTGAGACTATCGTCCGGCCAGAGCGGTTTGCCGTTCACGAGCGGGCTGTCGGAAGCCTTGGATTCGTAGCGGGAGGTGCCGTATCGCACGCCGCCGACGAACCGAAGCTTGTCGGGGATGATGACTATGGCGTCCTGGACATAGAGGCCGAGGTTCTGATACATCGCCCCATCCGGGACGCGCCCGCGGCGGACCGAGGAGATCCCCGTCACCGGATTGAATCCGGTCGAAGGCGCTTCGACATGTTCTGGATAGTAGTCGAATCCGAACAGAAGCTCTTGGCGATTTCCCCACAGTTTCGTGGCCTTGAGCTGGAAGCCGTGGGCCACGGTCCGCTCCGGCTCGTGGGTGATCGTCGTCGCCGGATTGCCGTTGCCGCCCTGGTTGATGCGCTCTTCGCGCTGGGCGTTGTAGGAATAAACGGCGGTGATCTGGTCGAACGGACCGATGTTGGCCCGGTTATATTTCAGGTAAAAGAGGTCGCCTCGGAGTCCCTTCAAATCGGCGACAAGGTTGCCGTCCCCGCCAAGCAGCTGATCGTAGCGCTTGCCCCCCTCCTGGCGCACCTGGGAGTATGAGATGAGGATCTGGTCCGAGGCGGAAGGCGTCCAGTTGAACTTGAGCATGCCCCCGTATTGGGTGAAATCGGTGTCGGGCAGCCGGTCGGACATGAGTTTGTCCGAAGAGAGTCCGAAGAAACGGGTGACCGCCGCGTGCGAGTCGAGACCTTGCCCGGGGCGGATGAGGTTGATCCGCCGGGCGGCGGAACTCAGAAGCAGGCCGAACTTGGCCGCGGAATACTGGGCCGAGAAGTTCGCTCCGTAGCTCGTGTCGGCGGCGTTGAATTGGCCGCCGATATGTCCCCAGAAACGCGACGGGCCGCCTGAGACCGCGGGAACCCGGGTCAGGAACTGGATGCTTCCGCCGAGCGCGTCGCTTCCGTATTGGGCGCTGTTCGGGCCGCGCAGGATCTCGACGAACTGGAGGCTAGCCGGGTCGACGAGGTCCATGAAGGTGGTGATGCCGCCGCGGACGGAGGAGGTCGAATAACGGACCCCGTCGACGTACGTATTGACCTTGTTCCCGGTCAAACCCCGGACGTAGATGCCGGCGATGCTCGGGCTCGTCCGGAGCAGTTGGACGCCCGGCTCCTCGAGCGCGACCTGGGCCACCACGGCTTTGCTCCGTTCGAGGATCTCGGACGATTCGATGACGTTGACCGGCTGGGTCAGCGTCTCAAGGTCCCGGATGGCGCCGGCCGTCGAGGTCACGGTGACCTCGGCCTCGACCGGGGTGATCTCGAGCGTCACCTCGACCTGGGCGGCGAGGCCGGATTTCACCGCGACGGGCTGGCGGCGATCGTTGAATCCGGGCAGAGTGACGGCGATGACGTAGCGGCCGGCCGGAATTTTGTCGAAAACAAACCGGCCGTCCGGGCCGGAGATCGTTCCGGCGACGGCCGTCCGCTCGCCGCTGAGAAGCGAGACTCGGGCTCGGGCCAGGCCCTCTCCCGCCGTGTCCCGGACGATTCCGGTGATCGTACCGGTCTCGGCCGCGGCGAATGCTGCGAGTGAACCGCAGACGATCCATAAGAACAGAGTGAACAAAAAAATCGTAGATCTGCGTTTTACGGTCATGAAATGATTCCCCTCCATATCGTGGTTATGAAGTCGGGGCTGAACCGAACAGCCCTTGAAGGCGGTATTCTTATGATATCCTATCATTACGACGCCCATAGCTATCCCTTCTTATTATTTTGACGTAAAAGGGGACGATTTTCTTCCATTTTATAGCGGGCTTGCCCCGGACGTCATCGATGCCGGATGAAAATAGCCATGCTCTTAAGATATAATGATCGAAGGAGGATAAAATGAAAAAGTGTCAAATTGCGCTCGGTCTGGCGGTGCTTCTC
>JBGOYP010000424.1:0-2518 GCA_041479785.1 Candidatus Aminicenantia bacterium
CCCTACCACTGGGACGTCATCGGCTGGATGAGCGATATCCTGAGCTGGAAGCGCGAGGATGTCTTGGCCTACTACCGGACGTATTACGCGCCGAACAACGCCGTCCTTATTCTCGTCGGGGACTTCGACGGCCCGAAGGCGCTCGACCTTATTAAGAAGTATTACACCGGCATCCTCCCAGGACTGCCGCCGCCGGCCGTGGCGACCGTCGAACCGCCGCAGATGGGGCCGAAAGACGTCCTGATCCGCAAGGAGGCCCAGGCACCGTCTTTCGAGATGGTCTTCCACGCCCCGAACTGCACGTCGCCCGAATTCTTCCCCCTCTCGCTTCTCGACCTCGTCCTGCTCAACGGCCAAAGCAGCCGGCTCTATAAGCGGCTCGTCCGCGAAGAGCAGCTCGCCCTCAACGTCGGGGGGGGTACGCAGGAATCGATCGACCCGCTGCTCTTTACGATCTCGGCCAAGCCGCGCCCGGGGACGGACCTGGCCAAGCTCGAGGCCGTGATCTTGGAAGAGCTCGACAAGGTCAAGACCCAGGGCATCACCGAGAGCGAACGCCAAAAAGCCCTCAACGCGATCAAAAGCGGCTTTTATTTCGGCTTGCAGTCGATCAATGGCAAGGCAACCCAGCTCGGCCAGGCGGAAATCCTGTACGGCAACTTCGAGAACCTGTTTACCCAAATGGATCAATATGCGGCCGTCACGCTCGCCCAGGTCCAGGAAGCGGCGAAAAAGTATTTCACGGAGAACAACCGAACGGTCGGGAAACTCATTCCTCAGGGAGGTGTGAAATGAACGCCCGCGCGAAGCTCGCCTCTTTGGCCGTCCTTCTCCTTCTCGTCCCGGCCTTGTCGGGAGCTGCGAACAGGCTCCCGGCGCCGGAAAAATTCAGCCTGAAGAACGGCATCACGGTTTATTACTTCAAGAGCGCCGCCCTGCCGCTCGTCAGCTTTCGGATGTGGATCCGGGGCGCCGGAACCGCGAACGAACCGGCCGACCTCGAAGGCGTGGCCAACCTCACAGCCAATCAGATGATGAAGGGCACGGCGAAAATGGACGCGGACGCGATCGCTGAGGCGGTCGATTTTCTCGGCGCCCGGCTCTCCATCGGCGCGAGCGATGAATACGCGAGCGTCAACGGCGAAAGCCTCAAGGAACATTTTCCCCGCGTCCTGGAAATCGCGGCGGACTGCCTGACGAATCCCGTCTTCAAGGACGACGAGCTCCAAAAGGAACGGAAAACGCGGCTCGACAGCCTCAAGGCCGTGAAGGATAATCCCGGCTCGGCCGTTCGCTATTACTTCGCGAAAGCCTATTACGGGTCGCACCCGCTCGGCCACCTGGCCAACGGAACCGAAGTCTCCCTGCCGAAAATGACGACGGCCGACCTCAAAAGCTTTCATCAAAAATATTACCGGCCCGAGCGCGGCGTCGCCGCCGTCGTCGGCGACATCGAAAAACAGGCGCTGCTCGACCTTCTTAACAAGACGATCGGGCTGTGGAAGCCCGCGGGTTCGGCCGCCCCGGCGGCGGCCCTTCCGCCGCTGCCGAAGCGAGCCGGCAAGAAGCTCATCCTCATCGACAAACCCGACGCCACCCAGGCGTACTGGATTCTCGGCGCGCCCGGCTATCCCCTGGGCGACGCGATCACGCCCCAGGCCGTGGTCATGAACACGCTCTTCGGCGGACGGTTCACGTCCTGGCTGAGCACGGAGCTTCGCATCAAGCGCGGCCTGACCTATGGCGCCAGCAGCAGTTTCCAGACCTGGCCGGCCGGCGGCCTGTTCACGGCCTCGTCCTATACGAAAAACGACAAGATCGGCGAGATGCTCGACCTCGTCTTCGACCTGATGAATAAAGCGAAAACCGGGTTCACCGCGGAGGAAATCGAAAGCTCGCGCAATTACATCCTCGGCCAGTTCCCGCCGACGCTCGAAACCAACGCCAGCAAGGCCACGGCTTACGTCCGGCTCATGTTCTATAACCTGGGCTTCGATTATTACGATAAATACCTGGCCGGCATCCAGGCCGTGACCGGCGCGTCGGCGAAGGACGCCGCGGCCAAGCTCATTCCCCAGACGGACTACGTCCTGGTCGTCGTCGGGAAGAGCGCCGAAATCAAGAAACAGCTCGAGAAATACGGGACATGGACCGAACGGAAAATCACGGACCCCGGATTTTAATGGATCGGTTCGCGTCTCCGATTTAAGGAGGACAACATGACAAAGCGCTGCATTTTTCTGCTCGTCGCGGCCATCCTCATCATAGGAGGGTCGGTTTTCAGCGGGCCGCAGGCACAAATCAACGTGCCACAGGCCAAAATCAACGGGCCGTGGGCACAAATCAACGGGCCATGGGCCCAAACCCTATGCCCGGCCTGTCTCCGGTTGGAGATCGACCGCGAGGGCTGTACGGTCATCATGGTCGGGAAAGACGCCTCGGCCGACGGCTCGGTCATGACCACTCACACCTGCGACTGCGGTTTTTGCGACTGGACCTTCCGCCGCGTCCCGGCCGC
>JBGOYP010000425.1:0-2517 GCA_041479785.1 Candidatus Aminicenantia bacterium
GGCGATGGCGGCCCAGAAAAAGCGGGCGGCTGAATTCCAAAACAGGCTGGCCGCGATCGACCCGAGCGCGTGGCCGACGGCGGAACAGGTCGATTATCATATCGTCCGCGCGGAAATGAATGGTCTCGACTTCGACCACCGGGTCTTGCGGCCCTGGGCGAAAGACCCTTGCTTCTACGCGACCATCGAGCTCGCCGGGCCCGATGTCCCCGCCCGCGAGGGCCCACAGCTCTTCGGAACCCTGTGCCTTTCCGATTTCACGTTCCCGCTCAACAACGAGGAAAAGCCGGCCTTCGAAACGAAACTCAAGGCCATTCCCGGCTATCTTGCTCAGGCCAAATCCAACCTCACGGAATACACCAATGACAACCGGATTCTCGGCATCCGGCAGAAAAAAGACGAAAGCGCCGACCTCGAGAACCTCGCCAAGCGTCTGGCCGGCATCCACCCCGACCTCGTGGCCCCGGCCGAAAAGGCCAAGGCCGCCGTGGACGATTTCCGGGCTTGGCTCGAATCGAACCCCGTCCCCGGGAAAGGGCCTTCCGGCCTAGGCGTCGCGGAGTATGACTGGTATATGAAAAACGTCCACCTCGTTCCTTACGGCTGGAAGGAACAAATGGACCTCGTCCAGCGCGAGCTCGAGCGGGCGGTCGCCTATCTCAAGCTCGAGGAACTTAAGAACCGGAATCTCCCCGCGCTCGAACCCGCCGCCTCGCGGGAGGAACAGCAGCACCGGCTTCTCGAAGGCAACGCCTACTTCTTCGACGTCCTCCGCAAACGCGAGATTTTCACCGTTTCCGAGTATATGCACCTGGACACGGACGTCCGGTCTTTCGTCCCTCCCGAGCGCCGCGATTTCTTCACCCAGGTCGAGTACCGGGACGTCCTCTCTCTCCGCTGCCATTCCGTCCATTGGCTCGAAAAGCAGCGCGAGAAATTCAACACCCACCCGCTCCGCGGTACCCCCCTCCTTTACAACATCTGGGACAGCCGGGCCGAGGGATTCGCGACGGCCTTCGAGGAATTCATGATGGGCGCGGGGTTGTTCGATAAAAATCCGAGGGGACGCGAGATTGTCTATATCATGCTTGCCTTCCGATGCATTCGCGCGATCTGCGACCTGAGGCTGCACAGTCACGACTGGACGGTCGAGGACGCGGTGAAATACGCCGTCGAGGCGACGCCCCGCGGCTGGACGCGCGCCGACGGCAGCACGATCTGGGGCGACCTGACGATCTACCTCAACCAACCCGGCTACGGAACGAGCTATGTCGTCGGGAAATCCCAGTTCGAAAAGCTCATGGCCGAATACGCCCAAAAAAAAGGCGATTCGTTCCGGGTCAAAGATTTCCTGGACGAGTATTTCACCAAGGGCTTAATCCCGGCCGCTCTCATCCGCTGGGAGATGACCGGTCGCGATGATGAGATAAAACGTCTGTTGAAATAAAAGCCGGACACGCAAGAGGCCAAGGGTTAGGGCGGAAGGCAAAATCCTCAGTCTCCCGAAATCGAGACTCGGCTGGCGATCTGACCGTGATTGTTTCGGGGGCTCTTTGTTGCTATGATAATCGTATGGATATCAAGGAAATCCTGGCCAAGGTCGAAGCGACAGAGTCGCCGCTGGCCAAGCAGCTCCTGATGACGGGCTTGATCACCCGGATGCTTGAAGATCGGGGGAAGAGCGCGCCGGTGGTAATCGGCGGTCTAGCCCTATCCTATTATACGCGGGAAGTCTATTTCACGGCTGATATCGACCTGTCCTATGCCGACCGAGGAGCCTTGGACGACGTTCTGCAAAGCCTGGGATTCGCTAAAAAAGGTCGTTATTGGGTCCATGACGGACTCGACATCGCTATCGAGGTCCCTGCCGCCGGCTTGGCGGGTGAAGATGCTCCTCTTGAGTCTGTGGAACTCGGAGATGGGCTCCGATGCGTCGTCCTCGGGCTCGAGGATCTGGTCATCGACCGTCTGAACGCCTGCAAGCATTGGAAATCCGAGGTCGATTGCGAAATGACGGAACTCTTGGTCGCTCGATATCGAAAGGATTTAGACTGGGCGTACCTGGAGAAGAAGGCGGCACTTCCGGAGAACGATCTATCGCCGGAGCTTCTATCCTTCAAGAACAAGACGTCGTCATGACCGTCCGAAAACGTCCCTATCAGAAGACTTCCGTTACGGACATCCTGCTTCTCCGGGAACGGCTCGGGCTCCGAAAATATAGAAAAACCGTAAAAAGAGACCCGCAAAAGAGAGAACTTCTCTTAAAGTTGGCGTTGAAGAAGATCGAAAAGGCCGAGAAGAACAACTATATCCCGGTGGGATTCCGGAAAAGACGGGTGAATTTTTTATCCTCTCGTTAGTCCAGGTCGCCCCCGCCCGGCCGGAAGGCGCGGCCCAGCTTGACCTCGGCGTGGGCGCGCTTCGCCGCGAGCATCTTGTCCTTGGCCCGCTTGGAGCGCTTGCGCTTCTGGCGCCGGATCTTCTCGATCCGGGCCTGCTCCTCGCTCTCCCGTCCCA
>JBGOYP010000426.1:0-2516 GCA_041479785.1 Candidatus Aminicenantia bacterium
TATGACCTGAGCAAGACGCCGCCGGCTCCGCCCAAGCCCGATCCCAACCAGCCGCAGACGCCGCAGCAGCAACAGCGGTTCCGGCCGCTCATCGACTGGCCCGCGCGCATCGCCCTGAACGGAAAAGTGACCGGCCTCTACGCCGATTACATGTACTACGGCACCGGCGACACGGGCGGCGCCGCCCAGGAATCGTCGGTGAAACTTCTTGAAGCGATCGTGACCAAAGGCAAAATTGCCGAACCAATGCCTTTCGCGAGGCGCAGCCCGCAGGGCCAACAACCTCAAGCTCCTCAAAGACAGCAGCCAGTCCCGACACCGCCGGCGCCGACTGAAATCACCGTGGGCGACGGCCCGGTGCGCGCGATATCCGCCACTTCGGAGCAAATGTTCCTTGACATCAAGCCCGATAAGATCTCCAAGCTCCCCCGTTACAAGGGCGACCTCGAGCTCATCAACCATTCGGCCGGGTCGATCACGTCCCAGACATACATGAAACGGTGGAACCGGATGAACGAAGTCCTGGCCGACGACGCCGAGCGGGCCTCGGTCGCCGCCGCCTGGCTAGGCGGACGGCCCTACCCACTGGACCGGCTGAACAACGCCTGGGCCCTGGTGATGGCCAACCAGATGCACGATATCATCCCGGGGACCAGTATCCCGAAAGCGTACGAGTATTCCTGGAACGACGAGATCTTGGCTTCAAATCAGTTCGCCGGCGTATTGACCAGCGCTGCGGGAGCGGTCGCCTCGGTTTTGAACACGCGGACCGAAGGCGCGCCCGTCGTCGTTTATAATCCGCTGAATATCGCCCGCGAGGACGTGGTCGAAGCGGCGGTCGCGTTCCCGGGCGGCCCGCCCAAGGCTGTCCGCGTCCTCGGTCCGGACGGAGTGGACGTTCCGGCCCAATTGACGGCCGACCATAAAGTCGTGTTTGCGGCCAAGGTCCCATCGGTCGGCTTTGCCGTCTATGATGTTCAACCGGCCGACGCTCCGGCCGCCTCGACGCTCAAGGTGACCGAATCCTCGCTCGAGAACGCTCGCTATTCCGTCAAGCTCGACCGAAACGGCGACATCGCCGGCATCTTCGACAAAACGCTGAACAAGGAGCTATTATCCGCGCCGGCCCGGTTGGAGATCAAGACCGACAACCCGAAGAACTGGCCGGCTTGGAACATGGATTACGACCAACAGGTCGCGGCGCCGCGCACGTATGTCGGCGGTCCGGCTAAGGTCCGGGTCCTCGAAAACGGCCCGGCCCGTGTCGCCCTCGCGGTGGAGCGCAAAGCCGAAGGCTCCACGTTCGTCCAGACGATCCGTCTGTCGGCCGGTGACGCCGGAAACCGGGTGGAATTCTTCATGGCCATGGATTGGATGACGAAAGAATCCCATCTTAAGGCGGTCTTCCCCCTGACCGCCTCGAACCGCGTCGCAACCTACAACTGGGACGTCGGCACGATCGAACGGCCCACGGACTTCGACCGGCAGTTCGAGGTCGCCTCCCATCAATGGGTCGACCTCACCGACCAGACCGGGACCTACGGCGCGACGGTGCTGACGGACTGCAAGAACGCGTCCGACAAACCCAACGACAACACGCTGCGGCTGACCCTCGTCCGCACGCCGGGAGTCCAGGGAGGCTACCCCGACCAGGGCACGCTCGACCTGGGACATCATGAGTTCATGTACGGAATCGCCGGCCACGAAGGCGGCTTCCGCAATGGCCAGACCGACTGGCAGGGCTTCCGTCTCAATCAGCCGCTCGTGGCGTTTGAGAGCGCGAAGCATGACGGAGCGCTAGGCCGGACGTTCTCGCTGATGAGCGTCAGCAACGGTCGGGTGCGCGTCCTGGCGCTCAAGAGAGCGGAGCAGAGCGACGAAGTCGTCCTTCGGCTGGTCGAAATGGATGATACGCCGGCCCCGGGCGTCCGGATCACATTCGCGGCGCCGGTCGTCGCCGCCCGGGAGATCACCGGGACCGAAACGCCCCTCGCCGATGTCCCCGTGACGAACGGTGAACTCGTGACGGACTTGCCGGCGTTCGGCATCCGGAGCTTCGCCCTCAAGCTTGGCCCTGCGCCCGCGACCGCATCCGCCCCGCAATCCAAACCGGTTTCGTTAACATATGACCTGGCCGTCGCGACGACGGACGGGGCCAAGGTTACGACCGGCTTCGACTCGGCCGGACGCACCTTAGCGGCCGAAATGCTTCCTCCCGAGGTCGCGTTCGGTGGGGTCAAATTCGTGTTTGGCCCCTTCCAGGGGCCGAACGCGGTCGTCGGCCGGGGTCAGACGATCACACTCCCGGCCGGCAAATTCACCCGCCTTTATCTGCTCGCGGCCGCGGACGGCGACCAGAAAGGCATATTCAAAGTCGACGGCAAGCCTGTCGAACTGACGGTCCAGGACTGGGGCGGCTATATCGGACAATGGGACAACCGGAAGTGGAACGTCCGGCAGGAACCCGTTCCGCCCCCAGCGAAGCCGCAAGGCGCCCAGGCCGGCCAGCGCGGCCA
>JBGOYP010000427.1:0-2509 GCA_041479785.1 Candidatus Aminicenantia bacterium
AATCGGCCCCGCCGGAATAGGCGACGAGGACCGTCTCCCCGGGGAGGATCATTTTGTGCCGGGCGACCGTCCGTTTGAGCTTGGAAAGGATGTCCCCGGTCATATTTGGCTCTCTGATTTAACCGCGATAAATTAAATAAAAATGGCGGCGCAGGGATTTGAACCCCGGACTCTACGGATATGAGCCGTATGCTCTGACCAACTGAGCTACGCCGCCAAAGGTGGTAAGATTTTAGAGGAATCGCGGTTTTAAGTCAATTTAGGCCCGATTGTCGGCAGGCCTGTTCCGCTTAAGACGATATTAAGCTAAATTACCGCTATATACTCGGCCTGAGCATGGGGCTTGGGAACAGGCAAACGATCTTCTTTGAGCCCTTTAATATGCAGTTCGATGGCTTCGTGCATATTTCGAGCGGCCAGTTCCTTGGTTTTTCCCGTAGCAACACACCCCGGCAGGTCTGGAGAATAGGCTGAATAATTGCCTTCAGCTCTTTCAATGATGACAAGAAATCTATACATACGGGGTCTCCTTATTTGCGATGAGACGGCTGGACTTGCGCCTGCTTAAAGATACTATTCAGCGTGCCCGGTGCGAGATCATCGCCAAGGTGCCCGGCAATCGTTACGCGCCCAGGTTTTGTAAGATGCTTATACTGACGATGGCTGCCGCCGCTATGCGGTACTTCGTACCACCCATTCGCTTCTATGAGCTTGATAACATCTCGTATTTTCATGCCTCTGCCCAATCAACAGTGAGTATTATAAGGACTCCTAGCATCGTTAGCAACTCAGACCCGCGTTGCCCACTGGGAATGTATTCTGATAGAATCCGCTCGGATTTCCCATGACCAGCCGCGAGATCCTCACCGCCATCCTCAAGGAGAAGGAATGCCCCGAGCGGATGGGTGTTCACGAGTGGTTCTGGCAGGACACCCAGCGCGAATGGGAAACGCAAGGCCTGCCGGCCGGTGTCAGCATTTTCGACTATTTCGATCTCGACGTCCGCGAGGTCCAGGGGTCATATTTCCGGACGGGCGGGCTCCCCATCGACGACCGGATCGTCGAAGAGGACGGCGAGACCGTCATCAAGATCAACGGCTGGGGAGCGAAGCACCGCGAATGGAAGGACAAGCCGGGCGCGCCGGGGCACATTTCCTTCGACCTCCTCAGCGAGGACGTCTGGAAAAAGAAATATCGCGACAGCCTGCTCGGCCTCGACATGCGCCGGTTTCCCGATTGGAATCTACTCAAGCGGAGCTATCGGGAGCTGAAGGCATCGGACCGGTTCTGCGTCTATCACCAGATGCTCCTCGTCGAGATCATGCGCCGAGCCATGGGCGACATCGTCTTCCTGGAATCCATGGTCCTCGATCCCGGCTGGATCCGCGATTTCTGCGAGGTGATGACCAACGTCATCCTCCTCCATTGGGGCCATATGATCCGCGAGGTCGGAAAGCCCGACGGAATCTGGACTTATGACGACATGGGCTATACCCAGGCGCCGTTCCTCTCGCCGGCGTTTTACAGAGATTTCCTGCTGCCCTACCACAAACGAATCACCGCGTTCGCCCACGACTATGGGCTCCCGATCGTCCTCCATTCCTGCGGCAAGATCCGTCCGCTTCTCCCCGGCTTGGCCGAGGCCGGGTTCGACGCCCTCCACTCGATGGAGGCCAAAGCCGGCCAGCACGTTGTCGAGTTCGCCGAGGCGGTGAAGGCGCGGGGCGGGCGGATGGCCTTTGTCGGGAATTTGGACATCCGCGCCTTCGAATCGAACGACCCGAAGACGCTCGAGGCCGAGATCGTCCCTAAGCTAAAAGCGATCCGAGAGCGCCGGATCCCCTACATTTTCTTCTCCGACCACTCCATCCCGAAGAGCGTGAATCTGAGGACATATCAATACGCGCTGGAGCTGTTCCAAAAATACGGGCGCTATTGACGAAATTGAAACGAGCGACTTTCTCTTCGCCTTTATTATGAAGCGGTTGGCTGCAAAATCTTAGGGAAAGCGAGGCCGATTCCGAATTTTCTCCCCCTCCTCCTTAAACCCGCACAAAATGGAAGAGAAACTTTTTATCTTATTGTTTGACCAGTTCGACCCGGCGGTTCTTGGCTCGGCCTTCCTCGGTGTCGTTGGACGCGACGGGGGCGAACTGGCCGCACCCGTAGGATCTCAGGCGGCCAGGGGCGATGCCGTGGTCGCGAATGAGCGCCTGCAGGACAGCCTCGGCCCGGTCCTGGGAGAGCTTGATGTTGCCGTCCACGCCGCCCACATTGTCCGTGTGGCCCACGACATGGATCTTGAGGGTCGGGTCGGCTTTTAGCAGCTTGGCGATTTCCCCGATGGCCTGCGCCGATTCGGGCTTGATGGTGGACTTGCCCGTATCGAATAAGATGCCGTAGACCGCCGCGTGGCCCTTGGCCCGGATGTCGTTGCCGAGGGCCGCCGCGTCCGCCACGATGTACTGCTCCATCGCCTTCTTCTCGACGATCCGCAGCCAGATCTTCC
>JBGOYP010000428.1:0-2503 GCA_041479785.1 Candidatus Aminicenantia bacterium
AATGGGACTATGCCAGGTATCTCGGTTACGCGGGGCTCACGATCGACATCGAGCTAAGTCCCGCGTCCGGGCCCTGGTTCGGCGCCTCGACCCAGGACCAGAACGGAAGCCCGGTCGTCTCGTCGGTCGAGCCCGACTCCCCCGCTTCTCTCGCCGGCTTGACCATCCAGGACGAGCTCTTAGCCCTCGACGGCGCCCGCGTCACCCAGCGTTCGCTCGCTGGGACGATCAACTCCCACAAACCCGGCGACAAGGTCAAGGTCCTCTACGCGAGGCGCGGCACCGTGCGCGAAACCGAGGCCGTCCTGGCGAAAAAGACCGAGAGGAACTTCCGCATCACGCCGCTCGCGGACCCCACCCCCCAGCAGAAGGCGCTCCGCGAGGCATGGCTGAAGTAGAGACGCGAAACTCCGAGTAGGGCGATTCCATCGCCCGGGACTTGCCGCCCTAGCAAATCTTTTCTATGCCCGATATGGGTAAATCCTACTATTTTTATAGGATTTTGGAACCTTTTGCTCCGGCCCGACGTCTAAAGAGATGTAAGGATAGAAAAAAGATATCAACGAACAGAGGAGAATATCATGAAATTCAGAACTAAATTCGTCATTTTCGTGCTCGCCACGTTCCTGACGTTGACAGGCTTAAACCTGCTCGCCAACGCCTTCTCGATGAAGGGAGTCATCACGGCTCAAAGCCCCGCAACGTCGGTCACCTTCCAAGTCACGAGCTACAGAATCCTGTCCTGACGCCGAAGGGTTCAATCCCAAGATGCGCATGATCCGGACGAAGGCCCTCATGCAGGGGACCGACGGCTGCAACCACCTCGCTTCTTGACAAATCGGCGCTATCGGCCTATATATACGCTTGCATCAAGAGCGGCCACCGTATGAGTGGCCCGGCAACCTGGGACGGACACCCAAGGTGCCACTCGCGTCGAGCGGGGATGCGGCCGGACGGCAACGAAGTGTCCTATTTTTATTTCCGTCCTCCATCCTCCCGAAGCCCGGACGCGCGCAGGTACAGTCTTACGCGCGCCGCGGCTTTTGGCCCGAGCCTGGCGTCCTCTTGTCCGTCCTCGGCATCTTCATCCAAGGAGGACGACCATGAAGGACGAAAAGGAAAGGATCAAGATCGTCGAGGCCGAATGGCCCGAGGGCGAGGCCAGGTGGTGTGACCGCCCCAAGCCTATCGACATCCCCGGCCGGCCCGAGCTCGGGCTCTTCCCGGACATGCTGACCTGGCATTACGGCAACAGTCTGGTCGAACGCCCATACGTCCGAACCGTTACCTATTTTCCTTGGCTCCTCAGCCTGCGCCGCATTCCGGACGGCGGCGAGTTCGAAATGAAATATCAGTCCATCCACGACCCCGGGTGCTGGATCTCTTTCAAGGCAGCCGCGGACGGCTCCCTCTGGCGAGCCGTGAAATTCCTTCGCGGCGAGAACATCGGGGAAACCGTCGCGCCGCCGGGCGTGCAGTTCTTTATTCTTCTCGCGTACCAGGGCATCGCCGATGGCGAGAAGCACTTCGTCCGCCCTTGGCCGGCCGAGGAGATCGCTGCGACTCGTACGATGCTACGCCCGAAGACCGAGCCCATCAATGCACCGGGGCATCTCACGCAGTCCGATTCCGGGGACGACATGACCGACATACCGTCGCTTTGCCTGGAGCTCGTCGGGCTGGCTGAGAGGTGCCTCGGGATTGGCCGCAAGCGGGCCGCCTTGATGCTTATCGAGGTCCTCCGGTGCGAGCTGGCGGCAGAATCCCCGGGCTCCAAGCCGAATTGACCTATGGCCGCTTCAGGCCCCTACCGCCTGGGCTTGCCGTGGACGTGATCTCCGATGCGGCGCATCCGGGCGAGCTCTTCTTCGCTCATGGACCCGGCATCCAGGACGGCCAGGTTCTCGCGCATCTGCTCGGCCGTCTTCGGCCCCGACATGCACACGTCGACCGCGGGGTGGGAAAGAACGAAGCGATAGCAGTCCGCGGCCGTCGGCGGTTTTTCGCCCGGCGGCATCTTTTTCGGGTTGAGGAGCTTGCCCCAGCGGGTGGCGGTGAAGGCCACGATCCCGGGCCTCCGCTCCTTCCCCAGGAAGGGGAATATCTCGGTTTCGGCCCCGCGGTTGGCGGCGTTGTAGCGGAGATGAAGAACATCGAACTCCCCCTCCCGCCCCAGCTCCCCGAGGAGCTTCCTATTGTGGCTGGAGAGGCCGATGAAACGGACGAGCCCCTTCTCTTTCATCCGCAGGGCCCCGTCGATGAGGCGCCGCGACGCACGGCGAGAGAAATACCCCAGGATAAGGACGTCGGCGTGATCCAGCCCGGCGCTCTTCAGACCGCGCCTGAGCATCCGCTCAGTGAAAAAATTGTTGTGGGCGTAGGTGAACATGGCCAGGACTAGGCGGTCGCGCTGTCCCTTCGCGACGATATTCTTCAGCGCCTGACGCATCTGCGGCTTATAGCCCTTAATGACCGTGCCCCAGGTGAAGTAGTTGCAGCCCCG